>NZ_JBITVD010000010.1:0-279466 GCF_044542805.1 Acidovorax sp. NPDC077693
GGTGCCGTTGCTGCGCACCTTCAGGTAGTTGAGCGAGCCGGCGTTGCACGCGGCCATCTCGGGGCGGGTGGCGCGCAGGCAATCCAGCGGGCCCTGGTAGTGGGGGCCGACCACGCCGGTGGTCTGGTTGATGATCAAACCGGGGCAGGCATCGCGCATGGCCTGCACGCAGTCGAGCGCCACCTGCGGGTCCCAGCTGGGCAGGTGGCCCTTGCCGGGCTCCTGGTTGCGAAAGTGCACGTGGACCACGGCGGCGCCTGCGTCGCAGGCGCGGCGGGCTTCCTTCGCCAATTGCCCGGGCGTGACGGGCACGTGGTGCTGGCCGGGGTCGGTCAGCACGCCGGTGATGGCGCAGGTGATGATGGCTTTGTGGCTGGTTGCATGACTGGTCATGTGCGTCTCCGAATGGCGTTACTGCTCTTGCTTCGCAACACCCCGACCGTTCGGCCTGAGCCTGTCGAAGGCGGGTGCCCTGGCTTCGACAGGCTCAGCCCGAACGGTTGATGGTGGGCGTGCCATGGCTTCGACAGGCTCAGCCTGAACGGTCTGGGGCAGCGGAGACCTGGCTTCGACAGGCTCAGCCCGAACGGTGGGAACAAGGGTGGGCGTTTGGTCACGGGCAACGCTTCCATTCAAATACCCAACTGCTTGGCAGCCAGGTCTTTCATGATTTCTTCCGCACCGCCGCCGATCATCATGACCTTGACCTCGCGGTAGATGCGTTCGCTGACGGTGCCGCGCATGAAGCCCATGCCGCCCAGGATCTGCACGGCCTGGTCGGCGCAGAACTGCAGGGTCTGGGTGGCGTGGTTCTTGAGCAGGCACACGTTCGCCACCCACTCGGTACCGGTGTGGCCCGCATCGGCCTGCGCAGCCACGGACTCGCACCATGCGGCCGTGGACTGGATGCGCATCTGCATGTCCACCAGCTTGTGGCGGATGACCTGGTGCTCGACCAGCGCGGCGCCAAAGGTCTTGCGCTGGCGGGCCCAGGCCAGCGCTTCGTCGTAGCAGGCCTCGGCAAAGCCCAGGGCCGACACGGCCAAGCCGAAGCGCTCGCCGTTGAAGTTGGACATGATGATCCGAAAACCCGCACCCTCTTCGCCCAGCAGGTAGCGCGCCGGCACGCGCACGTTGTCGAAGCGCAGGTGCGCGGTGTCGGAGCAGAGCCAGCCCATCTTGTCCAGGCGCGTGCGCGAAAGGCCCGCGCTGTGGCCGGGGATGAGCAGCATGGAGATGCCCGCGCTGCCCTTGCCGCCGCCGGGCCGCCCCAAGGCGGCAAGCGCCCCCTCGGGGGGCAGCGACCCCTGCGAAGCAGGGGAGCGTGGGGGCTCATGGTCTCTGCCGGCATCCCCGGTCCTCACGGCCACGGTGATCCAGTCTGCACGCATGCCCGACGTGATGAACACCTTCTCGCCATCGACGACGTAGTCATCCCCCTCGCGCCGCGCGGTGGTCCTGAGCTGTGCCACGTCCGACCCGCCACCGGGCTCGGTGATCGCCAGCGCGGTGATCTGCTCGCCCGCCAGCACGGGCGGGATGACCTCGGCGCGCACTGCGTCGCTGCCGTGGGCCAGCACGGGCGGCAGGCCGATGTTGTGCGACAGCAGGCTGGCCAGCACGCCGCCGCTGGCACCGTGGCGGCTGAGCGCGCGCCACAGCGGCAGGCGCAAGGCGTAGCTGGCGGGCGTGCCGCCGTACTGCTCGGGGTAGCCCAGGCCCAGCAAGCCCAGGTCCGCTGCGCGGCGGTACAGGCTGCGAGGGAATTCACCGGCCGCGTCCCAGGCGCCCACGTGCGGGGCGATCTCGGTGCGGGCAAAACGGGTGACGGTGTCGGTGAGTGCGTTGCGGTCTTCGTCGCTCTCCGACGTCGTGTGCGTCGGGGCCGTCATGCGGGACCTCCTGGCAGGGCGGGAGCAAAGCGCACCAGCACCTGGCCAGGCGCCACCTGCTGGCCCGGCGCGACCAGCAACTCGGCCACGGTGGCGGCCACGGGGCAGGCCAGGCTGTGTTCGAGCTTCATGGACTCGATGACCACCACGGTATCGCCCGCCGCCAGCGCCTGGCCCGCGGCCACGGGCAGCGCGACCACCTTGCCGTTGAAGGGCGCGCGCAGCTCGGTGGCGCCACCGGCGGCGCCCGCGCGGGCTGCCGGCTCCCAGGATGCGTCTTCCACCCAGCCATCCACACCACCGGTCTGCCAGTGCCAGCGCAGCCGGCCCACGGGCACGGCGTGCACCGTGTGGTCGGCCACCGGCGCATCGCCGCCCTGGCCGGTGGCACGCACCGCACCGCCGGGCTGCGGGGTCAGTTGCACCGTGGTGGTGGTCGTGATGGTTTCCATCGACCCTGGCGAGGCGCTGGCAGGCTGGGCGCGCTCCACCTGCAGCCGCCCGGCTCCCAGCTCGCGCACCGACAGCGGCAGCACTGTGCCCTGGTGGCGCAGACGCAGCGGGCGCGCCAATGAGCACGGCAGGCTGGCGGAGGCTGGTGTGGGTGAATTTGAAGCAAAAATGGCCGCTACCGCGCAAGGGACCAGCGCCAACAGCTCCTCTTTTAATAGCAGATCCTGCAGACCCGCTGCATGCTCTGCCAGAAACGGCACCAGCGCCTGCCCGCCCCGGAACGCCGGGTGCTGCAGGCACGCCGCCAGGAATGCGCGGTTGGTGGGCAGGCCCAGCACGCGGGTGGCGTTGAGCGCACGCACCAGCGCGTCGATGGCCTCGGCCCGCGTGGGCGCGTGCACGATGAGCTTGCCCAGCATGGCGTCGTAGTGGGGCGAGACCTCGGCGCCCTCCTCCAGCGCATGGTCAAAACGCAACGCACCCTGCGCAGCGCGTTCAAAGGCCGTGGCCGCGGGCGCGCTGAAGTGCAGCACGCTGCCGGTGTGCGGCCGAAAGTGCGCGTCTTCGGCACACAGGCGCACCTCGATGGCGTGGCCTTGCAGATCGACCTGCGACTGCGTGATGGGCAGCGGCTCGCCGCGCGCGATGCGGATCTGCCACGCCACCAGGTCCAGGCCGGTGAGGGCTTCGGTCACCGGGTGCTCCACCTGCAGGCGGGTGTTCATCTCCATCAAGAAGAATGGCGCCCCTGCGCTCGCCGGGGACGGGGCCCCGGCTGTTGCGGGGCGTGGGTCTTTCGCGGCTTGGGACGTTGCAGCGTCGTCCCCATCGTTGCCATCCAGCAAGAACTCCACCGTGCCCGCGCCCACATAGCCGACAGCCTGCGCCAGGGCCACGGCGCAGGCGCCCATGCGCTCGCGCAGCGCGGCGCCTACCGCCGGGCTGGGAGACTCTTCGATGATCTTCTGGTGGCGGCGCTGCACCGAGCAATCGCGCTCGCCCAGGTGGATGCACGCGCCGTGGGCATCGGCAAAAATTTGCACCTCCACATGGCGGGGCTGCAGCAGCGCACGCTCGATCAGCAGGTCGCCACAGCCAAAGCCCGCCAGCGCTTCGGACCGGGCGCTGGCCAGTGCGGCGGGCAGTTGCGCCGCATCGGTGACGAGCCGCATGCCGCGCCCTCCCCCACCCGCCACGGCCTTGACCATGGCGGGGTAGCCGATGCGCGCGGCCTCTTGCGCAAAACGTTCATCGCTCTGGTCGTCCCCCGCGTAGCCCGGCAGGCACGGCACCCCATGCACCGCCGCCAGCGCCTTGGCACCGGCCTTGCTGCCCAGCGCGCGGATGGCTGCGGGGGGCGGGCCGATCCAGGTCAGGCCGGCATCGACCACGGCCTGGGCGACGTCGGCGTTCTCGCTGAGGAAGCCGTAGCCGGGGTGCACCGCATCGGCGCCGGTGGCACGCGCCGCGGCCAGCAGCTTGTCGGTGCGCAGGTAGGTGTCGGCACTGGATGCGCCGCCCAGCGCAATGGCCTGCGTGGCCTCGCGCACATGCAGGGCGTTGGCGTCGGGGTCGGAGTAGACGGCCACCGTTGCGATGCCCATGCGGTGGGCGGTGTGGATGATGCGGCGGGCGATCTCGCCGCGATTGGCGATGAGGATCTTTTTCATGGCTTCGCACTCCAAGGCGGCGTCTTGCGCGCGGCAAATGCAGCCAGCCCTTGCGGTGCCTCAGGCCCACGCAGCGCTTGCGCAAAAGCCAAGGCCGCGTCATCCAGCAGCGCGAGCAATGGCGTCTCGGGCTGGGCCAGCAACAAACGTTTGGTGGCGGCCACGGCCTGCGGCGCTGCGGCGGCGTGGCGTGCAATGGCAGCTTGCACAGCGGCCTCCATGTCACCAGCGACCACCTCATCCACCAGCCCCGCACGTTGAGCCGTCGCGGCATCCCAGCGCACGCCTGTCAACAAACACCCCCGCGCTGCCGCTGGGCCCAGGCGCCGCACCACAAACGGTGCGATCTGCGCAGGCACGATGCCCAGCGTGACCTCGGGCGTGGCGAACTGCGCGCCGCTGTGTGCGAGCACGCGGTCGGCACAGCACACAAGCCCAAAGCCGCCGCCCATCGCGGCGCCCTCCACCACCACGATGAACCACTGCGGCAACGCACACAGCGCCTGCAGCAGCGTGCCAAAGCGGCGGTTCAGCGGCACCAGCGGGTCAGCCTCGCCCGCAGCCAGGGGCTGTCCAATGGTCTTGGCAAAGCCACCCAGGCTACCCCCCGCGCAGAAGTGCCCACCGGCACCCCGCAACACCACGCCGCGCAGGTCGGTATCGGCCGCAGCCCGCTCACAGGCGGCTATCAAACCATCAACCATCGCCTCCGACAGCGCATTGCGGCTGGCCGGGTCATTGAGCGTCCAGGTTTCCACACAGCCGCTAGCCAGCGGCGCGCGGTCGATCAACAGCGAATCGGCCATGTCAGTGCGCAGGCCGCTTGGCGATGCCCATGAGCTTGGCGAGGATGCCCAGCATCACCTCGTCCGCACCGCCGCCGATGGACGCCAGCCGCCCGTCGCGGTACATGCGCGAGACCTTGTTCTCCAGCGTGTAGCCCATACCGCCCCAGAACTGCAGGCAGGTGTCGGGCACCTCGCGGTTCAGGCGGCCGGCCTTGAGCTTGGCCATGCTGGCCAGCTCCAGCACGTCCTGCCCGTTCACGTACAGGTCGCAGGCGCGGTAGGTCAGTGCGCGCAGCGCCTCGACCTCGGTCTTGAGTTCGGCCAGCTTGAATTGCACCCACTGCTGGTCGGCCAGCGTGCTGCCAAACAGTTTGCGCTCCTGTGCGTAGTCGATGGTCCACTGGATGCAGTGGTTCAGCGATTCGAGCGTGCTGGCGGCGCACCACAGGCGCTCTTCCTGGAACTGCTGCATCTGGTAGATGAAGCCCTGCCCTTCCGCGCCGATGCGGTAGCGCTGCGGTACGCGCACCTCGTCGAAATAGATGAGCCCGGTGTCGCTGCTGTGCATGCCGATCTTGCGGATCTTCTGCGCCACCTCGACGCCCTGGGTCAACCGGCCGCCGGGGCCATCGCGCAGGGGCACCATGACCAGGCTCTTGTTCTTGTGAGGACTGCCGCCCGTCACGCTCTGGCCGTCGCCCGTGTTCACCAGCATGCACATCCAGTCGGCCTGCAGGCTGTTGGTGATCCACATCTTCTGCCCGGTGATCACGTAATCGTCACCATCCTTGCGCGCCACGCTTTTGATGCCCGACACGTCGCTGCCCGCCGCCGGCTCGCTCACGCCGATGCAGCCCACCATGTCGCCCGCGATGGCCGGGGCCAGAAACTGGCGCTTGAGCTCTTCGCTGCCGTAGCGCGCGAGCGCCGGGGTGCACATGTCCGTCTGCACGCCAATGGCCATGGGCACGCCGCCGCAGTGGATATGGCCCAGCGTCTCGGCCATGGCCAGGCTGTACGAGTAGTCCAGGCCCGCGCCGCCGTATTCCTCGGGCTTGCACAGGCCCAGCAGGCCCAGCTGGCCCATCTTCTTGAAGACCTCGTGCGCGGGGAAGATCTCGGCCGCCTCCCACTCGTCCACGTGGGGGTTGATCTCTTCGTCGATGAAGCGCTTCAAGGTCTTCTGGATCTCGCGGTGCTCGTGCGTGAACTGCATGGTGCCTGTCTCCTGCGGTTATGTGTTGTGCCTGCGAACCTCGACCCGGAACATCACGACAGATCGAACTGCCCCAGGGGCTGCGGCCGCCCGTTGAGCACCAGCTCCACCTGGTGCGCGCCGGGGTAGTGGGTGCGTGTGGTCATCTGCTGCAGCGACAGCGTCTTGCCCACGGCCACGGTCGCCCCTGCGGGGATGTCCAGCGTCTGCAGCTTGAACACCTTGGCCGCCGCGCCACCGTGGGCCTTGACGTAGTGCACCTTCAGGTCGGCCAGCACGCGCTGCGGCAGTGGCGTGGGGTTGTGCAGCTCGGCCTCGATGCGCACCTTGTCGCCGATGCGCGCACGGGCGGGCACCACGCGAGCGGCCCGCACATCCAGCGCCACGGCATGTCCCACGCCCAGGGCATCGAGCGCGCCAGCGTCGCCGCGCTTGATGAGAAAACGCAGGCCGTGGCGCACCAGGGTTTCGCGCGGGACGGGTGCGCCCTGCAGCCAGGTGCGCGCGGTGCCCACGGCCAGGTCGGGGTGGTCCTTGGCGATGTCGCCCAGGTGGTTGGCCACCGAGCGGCGCACATAAGACGATGGGTCGTCCTTGAGCGCATCGAGCAGCGGCAGGGCCAGCTGCGGGTCCTTCTGGAATGCGGGCAGGCGCGGCGCCCAGGGGAGGCGGGGCCGCGTGCCTTCGCTCACCAGGCGGCGCACGTGGGCGTTGCCGTCCTGCGCCCAGTCCCGCAGCCGCGCGAGCGTGGCCTGCTGGTGGAGCAGCAGATAGGGGCGGATGCAGAACTCGGCGGTAAAGCGCTGGGTCAGCGCGTGCTGCGCGGCCATGGCCGCCTCGAAATGCGCCAGGCCCTGCGAGCCGATGTACAGGCTGTGCGGCAGGTACAGGAAGGCGCTGTAGGGGCGGTCGCCCGCATGGGGCTCGCCGGCGGCGTCCAGGCCCATGGGCGGGTCCATGGAATCGACCAGCACGGCCAGTGCGCGGGGTATGTCCTGGGGCAGGTGCGCCTGCAATGCCTGCGCAATGCGCTGGCCGCGCGCCATCAACTCCAGCGAGTCGTAGCCGGGCTCGACCTGCCACAGGAAGGCGGCCGTGTCGAACTTGCGCCAGGCGCGCTGCACCATGGCGGCAATGCGCGGCGGCACGGTGTCGTTCAGCAAATATTTGAGAGGTTCGGCCATGGTGTGTGTCTGTGTGCTTGCACCCTCGTCGCTTACATCCGCGCCACGCCAAAGCTCAGGGGCCGCAATGTGCGGGCCTGTGCCTCAGCGCAGGTATCGAGGCAAAAGGCCAGCACGGCGCGCGTGTCGCGCGGGTCGATCACGCCGTCGTCCAGCAGCAGGCCGCTGGTGTAGAACGCATCGGCCTGGGCCTCGAACATGGCGACGATCTTGTCGAACCGGGCTTGCGATTCGGCGGGGTCGGGCGTGACGCCTTTGCGCGCCAGTGCCGCCTCGGTCACGATCTGCATGGTGCGCGCGGCCTGCTCGCCGCCCATCACGGCCGTCTTGGCCCCGGGCCAGCTGAACAGGAAGCGCGGCGCATAGCCCCGCCCGCACATGCCGTAGTTGCCCGCGCCGAAGCTGGCGCCGCACTGGATGGTGATCTGCGGCACGGTGGCGTTGGTCACGGCCTGGATCATCTTGCTGCCGTGCTTGATCATGCCGCCCTGCTCGCTGTCCTTGCCCACCATGAAGCCGGTGGTGTTCTGCAGGTAGATGATGGGGTGGCCCAGCTGGCACATCCACTGGATGAAGTGCGTGGCCTTGTTGGCGCCCGCCACGTCGATGGGGCCGTTGTTGCTGATGAAGCCCACGGCATGCCCGCCGATGCGGCCCTGCACGCAGAGCGTGGCCATGCCGTAGCGGGCCTTGAACTCCAGCAGCTCAGACCCATCCACCAGCCGCGCGATCACCTCGCGCATGTCCACGGGCTGGCGCAGGTCGCCGGGCATCAGGGCCAGCAGGTCGTCGGCGGGCAGCGTGGGGCAGGGAGCGCTGGGCCGCGCGGGGGTGGTCCACCCCAGCTGCGCGATCACGTCGCGTGCCATGCCGATGGCCTCGCGGTCGTCCTGCGCCAGGTATTCGCCCAGGCCCGAGACGGCGGTGTGCATCTCGGCGCCTCCCAGCTCCTCTTCGGTCGCGACCTCGCCCGTGGCGGCCATGAGCAGCGGCGGCCCGGCCAGGAAGGCGCGCGAGCGGCCCTGCACCATGATGACCACGTCCGACAGCCCCGGCATGTAGGCCCCGCCCGCGGTGCCCGAGCCGTGCTGCACGGTGATGACCGGAATGCCCGCCGCCGACAGCCGCGCGAGGTTGCGGAACAGCGTGCCCCCGTGCACGAAACCTTCGACCCGGTAGCGCATGAGGTTGGCGCCTGCGCTCTCAACGAGGTGCACGAAGGGCAGGCGCTCGCGCAGGGCGATCTCCTGCACGCGCAGAATCTTTTCCAGGCCCATGGGCTGGATCGCCCCCGCCTCGATGCCGGAGTCGCTGGCCACCACCATGCAGCGCACACCGCTGACCCACCCGATGCCGGCAATCATCCCGCCGCCGGGCACGGACTTTTCGGGGTCCTTCACATCCTGCAGGTAGCCCGCCAGGGTGCACAGCGGCAGCCACGGCGCGCCCGCATCCAGCAGCAGCGCCACGCGCTGGCGCGGCAGCAGCTGGCCGCGTTTGTCGAACTGGGGCTGCGAGCGGGCCGATGCCGCCGCGGCCCGATCTTCCAGCGCGCGCAGGGAATCGAGGCGCGCAGCCAGGTCAGCGCGGCGCTTTTGCGCATCGGGTGCACCGGGGAGGAAGCGCGAAGCGAAGGCAGTGGTCATTCGTCGGAGTCCTTGGGTGCACAGCCCGCCGGTTCTGCGGACGCTGCAAACACACGCGGCACCTGCGCACGGTGAAAGCCCGCATAGGGCTTGACCGCAGCACGCTGCTGCGTGGCGGCATCGGGCACGCGCAGCGGCCAGCCCAGGCGCACCTGCGGCCGCGCGCCGTCCACACGCAGCGTGCTGCCGCTGATGAAACTGGCGGCCGGGCTGAGCAGGAAGACGATGGCCGCCGACACCTCGGCCTCGTTGCCGAAGCGGCCCAGCGGCACGGTCTGCGGCATGGCGCGCAGCGTGTGCGCGGCGGCGGGCGGGTAGTTGTCCATGCCGCTCGATGCGATGTAGCCCGGCGCGACCGCGTTCACGCGCACGCCGCTGCAGGCCCATTCGAGCGCAGCGGTTTCGGTGAAGCTGACCATGCCCGCGCGCGCCGCGCCGCTGTGCCCCATGCCCGGCATGGAGCCCCACATGTCGGCCACGATGTTGACTACTGAGCCGCCGTTCGGCGCCATCCACTGCCGATAGCATTCGCGCGCCACCAGGAAGCCACCGGTGAGGTTGGTGTGCAACACCGCCTCCCAGCCCTTGGCGCTGATGGATTCGAGCGGCGACATGAACTGCCCGCCCGCGTTGTTCACCAGACCATCGATGCGCCCGTGCGCGGCCAGCACCTGCTGCACCAGCACGACCACCGCGTCTTCGGAGCGGATGTCGCACGCATGCCAGGACGCTGCGCCACCATCCGCAGCGATCTCGTCGACTACGGCCTGCAGCTTCTCGGGCTTGCGCCCGACCAGCACTGCGTGCGCGCCCAGGCGCGCCAGCTCGTGCGCCGTGCAGCGGCCAATGCCCGAGCCGCCGCCCGTGACGATGACCACCTGGCCGCTGAACAGGCCTGGCGCGAACACCGACTGGTAGCCGCTGGGTGCATTGAGGGCCGTGGAAGCCATGGTGGGTGCGCCTTTTTATTTTGCTGTTATGTGCGGATGAACAGGGCCAGGGCCTCGTCGGTGAGTGCGTCGAGCGACTTGCCCTTCTTGGGCGAGAACCACTGCACCGCCCAGTTGAGCGCGCCAAAGATGAACAGCCGCGCCACGCCAGGCTCGGCCTGCAGCGCGCCCTGCTTGGCCAGCGCCTCGAGCGCGGGCATCCACGCGGCCTCGTAGCTGTCCTTGATGCGCGCAATGCCCTTGCGCTGCGCCGGCGTGAGCGAGCGCCATTCGTACAGCATCACCGGGATGAAGCTGCTGCGCGGGCCGAGCAGGATCTCGAAATGGTGGCGGATGAGCGTGTGCAGCTGCTCGCGTGGCATGGCCTTGGCCGGCAGCGCACCGAGCGCCTGTTGCTGGCTTTGCGTGGCCATGGTCATGCCCTCGCTCATCACGGCGTAGAGCAGCGCGCTTTTGCTTTCGAAATGGTAGAAGGGCGAGCCGCTGTGCATGCCGGCGGCGGCGGCGATGTCGCGCGTGCTGGTGGCGGCGAAGCCCTGGGTGCGGAACAGCTTTGCGGCGCCGTCCATGAGCTTGCGGCGGCGGTTGCCGTCGTCGAGTTCTTCGGCGGTTTTGCGGGGACGGCCGCGGGGACGGCGGGGTGGTTGTTTTTCTTCTTCGGCGGTGGAGATCTGAGACGTGGCGGCCTTGCGTTGGCGGGCTGGTGGGAGGGGTGCAGCGGGCGCGGATGCGCGGGGGCGTCGGGCTGGGGATTCCATGTTTTGCACGATAGCAAAATGGATTATTTTTAGCAAGCAAGTGCTTTGTAAAAATATGGATGCTTGTGGTGAGAGGAATGGAGTTCTTCAAAGGCGGGGGGCCTTTGGGGCTGGGTGCCCTGGCCGTCCTATACGTACGGATTGAGATGGCCTATGTTTGTACCAACCCGAACCGTTCGGGTTGTGTTTGTTCTCGCAACCGGGGTAGATTGAATCCCGCCCGTTCGGGTTGAGCCTGTCGAAACCAGGGCACATCGATTCACGTCCGTTCGGGTTGAGATTGTCGAAACCTGGGCGCTGCTCGCGAGCTCGCTGATGGGCCGCATGCCTAGTTGAAGGGCGGAGGCCGGGAGTCGCCCGGCGTGCGAGTAACTTTCTTTTGGTTCGCCAAAAGAAAGTCACCAAAGAAAAGGCGACCCTACAGCCTGCGTCCCTTCGCTTCGCTGCGGGCAACCTCCGGTGCTCGGTCATGGGGTGCGCTGCGGAACTCGCTGCGCGCTGCCGCGCTACGCTCAAACATCCGCAGCGAGTCAGTTCACGATGCGTGTGTCCTTCGGCACACGCTCACCCCACGCCCTGCGCTCCTCGGCGCATCCTGAAGGGATGGGGAGAGAACATCCACACGGGCCATCGCGTTGCTCGGCCCCGAACGCGCAGGCGCTTCGCGCCGCGACCGCGAGGCCGAGCGCAGCGATGGCCCGTGTGGCTGTTCGGCTGTCCACCCCCTGTGGCTGCGCCTGCGGCGGGGCGGTTGCGGGGTGAGCATGGGCGTCGGAGCGCCCATGCCTCGTGCTCTAGCTCGCCGTGGTTGTCTGAACGTAGCGCGCAGCGCGCAGTGAGTTCCACGGCGCACCCCGCAACCGCCCCGACGCAGGTTTGCCCCTTCGCAACGCGAAGGGGTCGCAGACTGGGGGTCGCCTTTCTTTTGGGTACTTTTCTTTGGCGAAGCAAAGAACAAGTACCTCGCCCGCCGGGGCGAACTCCCGGCCTCCGCCCTCGACACAGGCACGCCGTCCAAATTAGCAAGTGAGCCCAGGTTCCGACAAGCTCAAGCCGAACGGACATGGATCGATGCGCCCAAGTTTCGACAAGCTCAACCCGAACGGATAGGGGTAGTAACACGCACAGGCTTCGACAAGCTCAGCCCGAACGGTCGGGGCAGCCAAGGCCAAAGGCGTCGACACACTCACCACGCGACCGGCAGCAAGCCGCAGACCCCGGCAAGGCATCCGCCCATCACTGCGTAGTTCTACGGAGCCCTGCGCGTAACCGCACGAATGTGCAACAACACGCGCATTTCCTACAGTTCTCCCACGGCGCCACAACGGGTGGCACCGGCCCCAAACACCGGAGAACAAACACCATGCAAAAGACCATCGCCCAGACCGCCGCCGCCATCACCCTGGCCCTGATCGCCACCGCCGCCAGCGCCGAAGGCGTTCGCACCGAGAAGAACATCTCGCTCGACCTGGCCAACCAGATCGCCGCCCACACCGTGGCCGCCTGCACCGCCAACGGCTACAACGTGACCGCCACCGTGGTGGACCGCGCCGGCACCGTGCGCGCCGTGCAGCGGGCCGACAACGCCGGCCCCCACACCCTGGAAGCCAGCCGCCTGAAGGCCTACACGTCCGCATCGGCCAAGAACACGACGCTCGCGATCATGGAAGGCTCGCAAAAGAACCCCGCCGCCGCCAACCTGGGCCAGATCCCCGGCTACCTGCTGCTGGGCGGCGGCGTGCCGCTGAAGGTGGGCAATGAAGTCATCGGCGCCGTGGGCGTGGGCGGTGCGCCCGGCGGCCACCTGGACGAGCAGTGCGCCATGGCGGGCATCGCCAAGGTGGCAGACCTGCTGAAGTAAGCAAGCAAGTAAGTAAGTAAGTAAAAAGTAGTTCCGTACAACCTGCAGCGTCCGCGCCTTCTGAGCAAGGGCGCGGACGCTGAGCAGTCACCCGCCGCCGCAACCTCCACTGCAAAAGGGACACACGCCATGAACCAAACCACCACCTTGCCTTGGGCCCTGCTGGCCGCCGCCCTGCTGCTGGCGCACCCCGCCCAGGCGCAAGTGCCACCCACGGCCACGCAGACCGCCGCCTACCAGGGCCTGCACGCCGCCGCAGCGCGCGGCGACACGGCCAAAGTGCAAAAGCTCGTGGCGGCCCGTGCCGATGTGAATGCGCGCGACAGCTATGGCCGCACGCCGCTGCACGTGGCCACGTTTGCCCGCCAGCGCGATGTGATCCGGCTGCTGGTGCAAGCCCAGGCCGACATCAATGCGCTGGAAAACGACCGCTACGACGCGGTGACCATCGCCGCCGTGGCGGACGATGAAGACACTCTGCGCCTGCTGCTGCAACTGGGCGCGAGTGCGGCGCAGGTCACCAGCCGCTACGACGGCACCGCCCTGATTGCCGCAGCGCACCTGGGGCACAACGGCGTGGTGCGCCAGCTCATCGCGGCCGGCGCGCCGCTGGACCATGTGAACAACCTGCACTGGACGGCGCTGATCGAGTCCATCGTGCTGGGCGACGGAGGCACGCGCCACCAGGCCACCCTGCAGGCGCTGCTGAAGGCCGGTGCCAGCCAGGCGCTGACGGACCGCCAGGGCAACACGCCGCTGCAACTGGCGCGCCAGCGGGGCTACACCGCGATGGTGCAGATGCTGGAGAACCCGGGTGCGGGGCGGCCGCTTTGAGCTGTGCTGGTTCTGCCGGAGCCAGGCCTGAAGCTGTGGCTGCGATGGTCGCGGTAGGCTGCAGTAGCGCCAGTCATTGCGAATGCCAGGCAGGCAGGCAGGCAATTGCTATACAAAAATAGCTGCCAGCGCTTGACCAACAAGCGGTAGCGGCCAGTTTCACTTGAATTTCTACCCCACCAGCACCAAGCCAACCTCTGGTACCGGCGCTCGCAGTGGTGGACCCTCCTGACCAGCCACCTGCACGGCGTTTCGCAGGTCAGGGGGCAAGATGCTATTGAAACAATAGCTGCCAGCGCTCTACCAACAAGCGGTAGCGGCCTTTTTCATTCAAAGTCCTGCTCGCCCGTCACCAGGCGCGCCTTCACGGTCTTGCCCTTCACGCGGCCCTGGTTCAGGCGCTGGGCAGCCTGCGCGCCGATGGCGCGGTCCACCGCCACGTAGGTGGAGAAGTCGTTCACGTTGATCTTGCCGATCTGCTCGCGGGTGTAGCCCATCTCGCCGGTCAGCGCGCCCAGCACGTCGCCGGCGCGGATCTTTTCCTTGCGCCCGCCGATGATCTGGATGGTGACCATGGGCGGCACCAGCGGGCCGCTGCCCGTGGGGGTCAGGTCAGCCACCGGGTACCAGCGCGATTCGCGGCCCTGCAGCACCTCGATCTTGCCCACGCTGCCCATCTCGTCCAGGCTGGCCAGGTTCAGCGCCAGGCCCTCGGCATCGCCGCGGCCGGTGCGGCCGATGCGGTGGATGTGCACCTCGGGGTCGGGCGTCACGTCCACGTTGATCACGGCGGCCAGGTTGGCGATATCGAGGCCGCGCGCGGCCACGTCGGTGGCCACCAGCACCGAGCAGCTGCGGTTGGCAAACTGCACCAGCACCTGGTCGCGCTCGCGCTGCTCCAGCTCGCCGAACAGCGCCAGCGCGCTGAAGCCCTGCGCCTGCAGCACGCCCACCAGGTCGCGGCACTGCTGCTTGGTGTTGCAAAAGGCAATGGAAGAGTCGGGCCGGAAGTGGTTGAGCAACTGCGACACGGCGTGCAGGCGCTCGCTGTGCTTCACCTCGTACCAGCGCTGCTCGATCTTGCCTTCGGCATGCTGGGCCTGCACGGTGATCTGCACCGGCGACTTCATGAACTGCGCGCTCAGCTTGGCGATGCCTTCCGGGTAGGTGGCCGAGAACAGCAGGGTCTGGCGCTCCTTCGGGCACTGGCGCGCCACGGTGACGATGTCGTCGAAGAAGCCCATGTCCAGCATGCGGTCGGCCTCGTCCAGCACCAGGGTGTTCAGCGCTTCCAGGCTCAGGTGCTGGCGCTCCAGGTGGTCCATCACGCGGCCGGGCGTGCCCACCACGATGTGCGCGCCGTGCTCCAGGCTCAGCATCTGGCCGCGCAGCGGCACGCCGCCGCACAGGGTCACGACCTTGATGTTTTCTTCGGCGCGCGCCAGGCGGCGGATCTCGGTCGTCACCTGGTCGGCCAGCTCGCGCGTGGGGCACAGCACCAGGGTCTGCACCGCAAAACGGCGGGGGTTGAGGTTGGCCAGCAGCGCCAGCGCAAACGCGGCGGTCTTGCCGCTGCCGGTGCTGGCCTGGGCGATCAGGTCCTTGCCCAGCAGCGCGGGCGGCAGGCTGGCCGCCTGGATCGGGGTCATCTGCGTGTAGCCCAGCTGCTGCAGGTTGGCCAGCATGGCGGGGTTCAGCGCCAGCGTGCTGAAATCAGTGCCGGCTTGGTTTTCTTTGGAGGTCATGCCCCGATTATCCGGCCCAGGCCTTGCGGGCGGGGTTACCGGGCCCCTGCCATGGCGTGCAGCATCCGGGCAACTACCCGCGCGGCGCCGCAGGAGGATCGGCTATAACGGTCAGTCAAAGCACGGGTGGGACATGCCACATTCCAACAACGCCACAGCGAATGCACCAGCAGGCCAGGGGGGCGCAAGCGACTCGCTGCTGCGCCTGATCGCCGATTCGGTGCCCGCGCTGATGGCGTACTTCGACGTGCCCGCGCTGCGCTGCCGCTTTGCCAACCAGGGCTATGCCGCCTACAACGGCCACAGCACCGACTCCATCCTGGGCCTCACGGTGCAGGAGGCCATCGGCGACAAGGCCTGGGCGGCCATAGAGCCGCATGTCGAGCGCTCCACCCACGGCGAGCACGTGAAGTACACCCGCGAGCAGACCCTGCCCAACGGCGAGATGCGCATGATCGAGGTCAACCTGATCCCGCACTTCGGCGCCGATGCGAGCCTGCAGGTGGGCTCCTTCGTGCTGATCACCGACATCACCGAGCGCTGGCGCGCCGAGCGCACCGTGCGCCAGAGCGAAGAGCGCATGCGCAAGTTCACCGAGGCCACCGAAGAGGCCATCGTGTTCCACCGCGACGGCATCATCACCGACGGCAACGAGGCGCTCACCCGGCTGACGGGCTACGCACTGGCCGAAGTCACCGGTCTGTCGATCTTCAACTTCATCAGCCCCGAGTGGCGGTCCGTGGCGCTCGACTACACCCGCACCGGCCGCGAAGACCCGTACGAGGTGACCATCCGCCACAAGGACGGCCACGGCATCCCCGTGGAGGTGGTGGGCAAGACCATGCCGCTGCACCACGCGGACTACCGCATCGTGGTGGTGCGCGACATCACCGCCCGCAAGCAGGCGCAGGAGCGCGAGGCCTTCATCGCGCTGCACGACCCGCTCACGCAGCTGCCCAACCGCCACTTCCTGATGGAGCAGCTGTCGCAGGTGCTGTCGCTGGCGCGCCGCCGGCATGGCCGCGCGGCCGTGCTGTTCGTGAACCTCGACCACTTCAAGACCGTGAACGACTCCCTGGGCCACCGCGCCGGCGACCAGCTGCTGTGCCACGTGGCCGAACGGCTGCGCCAGGGCGTGCGTGACGCAGACGTGGTGGCCCGGCTGGGCGGCGACGAATTCGTGGTGGTGCTCACCGACGTGCAAGGCCCCGAGGACGCCATGCAGGTGGCCGACCAGCTGCTGGACGCCATGCACGGCGCCTTCACCGTCGAGCAGGTGCCGCTGACGATTTCGCCCTCGATCGGGATCAGCCTGTTTCCGGACCATGCCGACACGGGCGACGCACTGCTGCGCTGCGCCGACGCCGCCATGCACCACGCCAAGGACAACGGCCGCGGCAACCGCCAGGTCTACGCCCCCGGCATGGACGCCGGCGGCATCGACGTGCTGCGCCAGGAGCGCCAGCTGCGCGACGCCATCCTGACCAACGCCTTCGTGCTGCACTATCAGCCGCAGATGTGCCTGGCCGACGGTTCGCTCAAGGGCTTTGAAGCGCTGGTGCGCTGGCAGCACCCCGAGCGCGGCCTGGTCGGCCCCGACGAATTCATTACCTTCTCCGAATCGCGCGGGCTCATCACGCCGATCGGCCGCTGGGTGATGCGCGAGGCCTGCCGTCAGCTCAAGGCCTGGCAGGACCAGGGCCTGGCCATGGTGCCAGTGGCCGTCAACCTCTCGGCCCTGGAGTTCCGCCAACGCGACGTGGCCGGCGAGATCGCCGCCGTGCTGCGCGACACGGGCCTGGCGCCGCAGTACCTGGAGATCGAACTGACCGAATCGGTGCTAATGCACCAGACCGGCGACGTGCTGAGCACCCTGAACGCCATCAAGTCGCTGGGCGTGGGGATCTCCATTGACGACTTCGGGACCGGGTACTCATCGCTGGCGTACCTGAAGCGGTATCCCATCGACAAGCTCAAGATCGACCGGTCGTTCGTGGTGGATACCCCGGGGAATGCGGATGACGTGGCCATCGTCACCGCGATCATTCAGATGGGGCGCAGCTTGCAGATCATGACCGTGGCGGAGGGGGTGGAGACGCAGGCGCAGGTGGAGCTGCTGGCGGGGTTGGGGTGCGACATGATTCAGGGGCATGTGGTGGCTATGCCGATGGGTAGTGAGGCGGCACTGGACTGGCTGGAGCCGTAGCAGTCGAGCAAAGCTCAACCAGCCCCGTTTTCTCATCAAACTGCTGCGTTTGGAAGCGGAAGCGCTGACCTGTCATAGAACTGGCGCTGAGTTTGGCGTCCTCCTTTGGCGCCACGGAATTCCATCCCTTTCCAAAGCGCTATCCGTACCGGTGCGAAGCGTTGTGGCCCGCGCCCAAACCTCTCCCCACACCTTGCAATCGGCAGCCCAGGCAACGTGCCCGTGCTCACCGGTCAACTCCTACGATGTACTGGTCTCGTTCTATTGATACCAGTAGGTGCACTGGTTGCTCAATGCTCACTGCACGGTGGTCACGGTGACAAAGCCGCTTGGTTAGTAGATGACAGACTGCAGCACCCAACGCGCGCTGCGCACCTCAGATCTCCATTCCACACATTTCCCACAAGGAGCAGGAAGGCAACACACCTCAAGGACAAAAATCGTCTAAAAGTAAGCGTCAAGCTCAAAAAGCTTTGCGGAGAAAAATACAAAATCTTATTGATTGACGATCTGCAGCAGGAAATCGAAAAAAAGGGTTGGAAAAATTGACGCCAAAAACACTCAAATAGATCTAAACGCGAAGTTTGACTCCGCATTCAATATTTTATGTTGAAGTCCTTTAAAAGCTTCGACACGCAAGCGACGTCTATTTCATCAAGATCTGATTCATTGATTTTCCCCTCATTTATCAACCAATCAACAAATGATGCCCCAATAGAAGATATTCTATTCCCCATTCGCTTCTCTGCAAATAGGGCTGCAAAGTTCTTACTTACGTCGTCAGACGCCGCTACTGAATCGATCATCTCCGTCTGCGAGAATCGATACAAAGCAACATCTACAACCCTGATCTCGGCGATGAGATCTATAATTATGTTTTTTGGGATTGAAATTTTTTCTTCACCATTCATAGTTGCAATAATTTTAATTAATCGATTAATTTCATTCAGGGTTGGTGATCGTCTCTGCTTGGCTGCGTGCCAGCGCCCAGATTGCCACGAATTCGCTGGATGACGCTGCCATGCTCGGTCTATTCCAACGCCAAGTCCTTATAACCGCAGCGCGTGATGCGAAGTTGGTGACAAGGGCTTGGCGGTGCATGTTGGCGTCAAACAAGGCAGGCAGTCCACCCAGACGCCCTTGATCCACGTGCAGTTCTCTCGTAGACAAAGCGCAACCCCATGCCGCGGGCCACTCTCTCAGACAAGGCGACCCGCCCGCTCGAACTTAGATGGTCGCGAGTGTTGCGGTGCCGGTGTTTGCGAGCGAGGAGTCCAGTGGATCGTAGTACCTGGACCGGTTTAGTGCAGCCCCGTCTCTTCATCAAACTGCTGCCCTTGGAAGCGGAACGGCTGCTCGACTATCGGCGATGCAACCGCACCTCCATACGATGATGAACCGGCAGCGCCTACATGCCAAGCGCTGCCACCCCGCGCAGGTCCACCATCCGTGCCGGTTCTAAGCCAATCGATCGCTCTTAGTTTGGCCTCCCCCCACACCTTGTAATCCGCCGCCCAGACAATGCGGCAGCGCTCATCAGTCAACTCCTGCGGCGCTCCGATCTGGTCGCACTGGTATCAATAAGTTTGCTCGCAGGCCAAGTCATTCCCAGCCCCTTGCACTGTCGCCAACGGAATGAAGCTGTCAGGCTCGTAGACATACAGAGCTTGCTTGACCCCGCGCTGGCTTGGTAGAAACGCAGCCGATTGTCAAAGATGGCGCCTTCGCCAGTCTCGTCTCAGCCACGCGGTGTTGTCCCCGTGCGGATTGATAATCTTGAAAAATTATGACAGATAACCACAAAAAAGCCTCAATTTCAAAGCATCTGTTTGCAAAAAAAACAGGCAAGCAGACCAATGTCAGAGTTTTCCAATTATATTTTTATATTTTTCCTCGGAAATTTTTTTCCCCCACCCTCTCCCTCTAGGTAACGCTTCCAAAATCTCGTCTTCCATCGGAATTTCCTCAAAACCAGTCCATTTCAACAGCGATCCAAGAAACAACAAAGACTCAGCATGGTCATCTGTATAAAGAGCGCAAAGCCCAATTTCTGTCGATGCATCAATTATTTTAGAGGGAACCTGTTCCAACTGCATGTCGATAATTGAAAAATATTCGGGATTTGGATCGCCCCTTCCATTTATGGACAACGCTGCCCCACTCCGCTCCCATTTAAGCAAGCTCTCTTCGACCAGAACTGATATTTGATGAAGAGCTAATGCTTGAATTTCAGCCGTGAGTTTATTACGACTCTTAAAATAGCGATATAAAACTATTCCACCCAATGCCTGCATTGAACGCGTAGTCAACGATTCTAGACAATTTTCATTCAATAACACATTTGACTCCAAATGCTTTGAGCAACTCACCACATACATCGCAAGGGCATTTGGCTTTGCCATGCCGACCACTCGTGCTTCCCTTGCCCCGAACATCTACCACAGTAATCACAGCACCTTCTAGACTGCTGCCTTTATTCTTAGCTCTGGCTATAGCATTGACTTCGGCGCATTCGCCTCCATAAGCATTTTGGGGTATATCCTTCAACTTGTTTGATACATCATCATTTGATTGCCCCCCTGATTTCTACCCGCCGTTATTGTGCCGTCGTTGTGGCGAATAACTGCAACCGTATTGGGCCTTAAGGATGCCGGGAGGTTTTGCGCCCTATTTGCGAGACTGCCTGCCGTAGCTGCTAGACCTAATGGATCAATCCATGTCAAAGAATTTGGAGAGTAGTTGAAAAGGTTTTCACCGCCTTTCAGCCCAATCGGATCTTGAGAAACAAACCGACCCACCGTAGGATCGTAGTACCTGAACCGGTTGTAGTGCAGCCCTGTCTCTTCATCAAACTGCTGCCCCTGAAAGCGGAACGGCTGCTCGACTCTCGGCGATGCAACCGCACCCCCATACGATGATGAACCGATAGCGCCTACATGCCAAGCGCCGCCACCCCGCGCAGGTCCACCATCCGTGCCGGTTCTAGGTCAATCCATCGCTCTTAGTTTGGCCTCTCCCCACACCTTGTAATCCGCCGCCCAGGCTATGTGGCCTTGCTCATCGGTCAACTCTTGCGGCACTCCGATCTGGTCGCACTGGTACCAATAGGTTTGCTCGCTGGCAGAGTCGTTCGCAGCCCCTTGCACTGTCGCCAACGGAATGAAGCTGTCGGGCTCGTAGACATACAGTGCTTGCTTGACCCCGCGCTGGCTGTGGATCATCAGGTCGCCATCCCACAGGTAGCGGGTGCTACCGAAGGCGTCGCTCTTGGTCACTCTGCGGCCCAACGCGTCGTAGGCATACCGGGCGGTTTGGCTCACGCCGTGGCGCGTGCTCGTCGATTCGATCAGCTGGTGGTCTGCATTCCAGCGCAGCACGACCAACCACTTCCTGGTGGCCTGCTTTTTGGTTGCCCCGGGTGCGACGGGTCACGTTGCCGTGTGCGTCGTATTCAAAGTGCAGGTCTTGATAGACGCTGGCGTCGGGCTCATGCAGGCACCCGCCCGCATCACAGCTCCAGCACGCGCATGCCAGACTGCGCAGCCACCACAGCTTGGCGTGCTTATTTGCTGAAGTCGAATTGACATCTACTGCCTCATTTACAAGTGTAAATAGCTATCAATTTAGTAGTAAACGGACCACGTATTCGTCACGGCTTGCGCCAGTTCATCCACATCTTGTCGCCCGTGCGCACGATCTGTCGCCCGTTCACAAATACCGTCGCGCTTTTATCGATGTTGTGGCTGATCTGTACGTGGGTGTCGCTGACCACCCCCTTGCCCGCGCCCGGCTCATCGCCTCGCACGTTATCCACATAGCTTTCGTTATGAAGGTAAGCAGCCTTGCCACGAAAGAAAACGTTGGGCGAGCATTGCTCGCTTTGGTCCATCTGGTGTGTGATGACGTAGGGCACTGGGTAGCCCTTTTTAGATGGAGTAAGGCACACGTCCGGTACCAGATTGACCAATACGAACTGGGCATCTTTAGCGGTGGCGGCTTCGTCGAACATATTTTGATTTTCTATTTTTTTGGTTTAACGGATTGGAGGGTTATCAGGATCTTGGATACGTTCCCACTTATTACCGTCAAACCGCGCAATATCCTTGGGACCAATCGACCAGAGAACCTTGTCATAGCTATCCACGATGTTGGCGTCCTGCAGTTCAGGCTGTAGCCCGGTCACGACCTTGCGAATGCCTGCATCTGAATTGGTGGGGTCATAGGCGAATAACCCCATATTCGATGCCAGACATATCTTGTCTTTAAACTTGCACACCGAAGTGAACAATTGGTTGTCGTCTATGGTGGACAGACTCTTGAAGCCATCCTGCGCATTCCCCAGCAACAAAGTGCCGTTGGAGCCGCACATCCAAATGCGAGATTCGGACTCCACGTACATGTTAACGATTCGTTCTGCCACTGCAGGCAACTCTAGCTCGCGCCATTGACTGCCATTGAAAAAATATGCCTTCGGCGGCAACCATTCGGCGTGTTGATAGCCCGCTGCATAGATGGCATTTTCATGTGGTCCATTGATGACGGAAAGGGCTATCGTATCCTCCATCGGAGTTTTCGGATCCTGCAACAAGCCTGAATCCATATGCACCCAGTCGTTAGGCCCCCATCGTTTGTAGACTTGCCCGGAATATCCGCAAGCATAAAGATGGTCGCCAATTTGCTGAATATCCGATAAATATCCCCAACCCACTGAGTCTTCTCCATTCACACCAGCGCCAAGAATTTTTTCCTCCAAAAAATTCTCAGTCATGATCTGCACCTCTCCATCCTCTGATAGATTGGCAAAGTATCGAGAGCCATCTTGCGTATCGCGAAATATACATACGCTGCAAATTAATCTATCTTCCTCATGAAAAATCCATGTTTCATGGTCTTGCTCATCGTAAGTTACGACACGCGAGTAGCGCTCAAAATCGTCGTATTCATCCATCGCTACTGATGCGCAAAAGCAGTCGCTAGCAATTGCAGCGCCAGTACGATATGTTCCTATAGGTTTCATTTTTATCTCTTGGTACCGTTTCGACGAGGAGCCTTTTGACCTTGCTCTAAATGTTCTTTGGACTCACCCTTTGGCAAAGAGTCTGTGGTCCGACCTGACTGGTTCTTGTCAACATTCCTAAAACCCTTTTTCACTGCATTTTCGAGCTGATCTTTGCAGTCAGGGCGCGCAGCAATTGCCGCTTTCTCATAAATCTTGATGATTTCACCCATGGGTACAGTTCCTTGAGGCCCATTATCTTTCTGATCACCTAACACTTTGACCTTTGCGTCAGCTTGATGTGCAGTGTTATGTTGGGTTCCCGCTGTTTTTGCATTTCCCTGCAGACAGATTGACGGAGCATCGAAGTTTTGAGCGGATACGCCTCCCTTACCTGGAATGCGGCCTATATCCTGCTCTCTCGACTTGCGTGCTGTCGTCCCAAAGGTTTTATCCGCAACAATATGATGGGTTTGCCCGCCCTGCGCAACACATGCATCTTTGATCGTCCGGGATGTGACACCTACTAAGCACGGGCCGAGAACTCCAGGGATGTACCCACCTCCGGAGCCCGAACCGCCTCCTTTATCTTTGTTGCTTTTACCGCCTGCCCCCAAACCCGGGCACTTTCTTGAGTACCATGTTCGTAAGCAACCTCTCTCCCAACGCCAATGCCGGTTGCACCAAGTCTGGCGCCTTCCCCTCGGTGATCCACGTCGCTGCTGCATCCAGAGCTGTCGCTGCCGTGTCGGTGCCTGCGCCCACTGCACCCACCACGCCTCCAGCTGCTGCCGCTGCGCCACCCGCCGTGGCCATGCCCTCACCCACTGGCGCTCCGATACCCGTCGCCGCCACCATGCCACCAGCAGCCGCAGTGGCCCCCCCGGCCATGGCCACCTTACCCCCGGTGTCCATGGCGTTGGCGCCGAACTCGTGCATCGACTCCGAGATGTTGTCCTTGTAGTACTGCGCTGCGTCCTTGGCTCCTTGCTTGAACTTGTCGAACCAGCCTTCTTCCTCGGTCTCGGGGCGATTATTGGGCGGGCTGAGCAGCGGGCTGGTCTTGGGCAGAACACAACCGACGCAGTTACCCATGTCGCCTGGGCGCGGGTAACTGTTGGGCTTGACCTGCGCTTTGGCTGTCCCAGCGTTGCTTGCGGGGATGGACGCTGGCGTCGGGCTCATGCAGGCACCTGCCCGCGTCGCAGCTCCAGCACGCGCACGCCAAACTGTGCAGCCACCACAGCTTGGCGTGCTTATTTACTGAAGTTGAATTGACATCTACCGCTTTATTTACAAGCGCAAATAGCTATCAATTTAGTAGTAAACGGACCACGTATTCGTCACGGCTTGCGCCAGTTCATCCACATCTTGTCGCCGGTGCGCACTATCTGGCGCCCATTCACGAATACCGTCGCACTTTTGTCGATGTTGTGGCTTATCTGCACGTGGGTGTCGCTGACCACCCCCTTGCCCGCACCTGGCTCATCGCCGCGCACGTTATCCACATAGCTTTCGTTATGCAAATACGCTTCTTTACCTCGAAAGAAGACATTGGGTGACGTTTGCTCACTCTGGTCCATCTGGTGAGTGATCACGTAAGGTACTGGATAACCCTTTTTGGACGGCGTCAAACACACATCGGGCACCAAATTGACAAGAACGAACTGAGCATCTTTGGCAGTTGCTGCTTCATTGGCCATAAATCAATATGTAATTCGTGTCATATTAGTGCGAGAGAACCTCATCCCACTCTCTTGCCCAGTCTTCGCGATTTCTCACACCTTCCCTAATCGCTGATAGTATTGCAAGCTTTCGATCATTATCCAAAGAATCGAAAATCACCGATAATTCAATTACTTGATCTTTATCGAGATTACCCCAAGGACTCAAGATTTCACTCAGAGATCCAATCTTATTGAGCCGCATCGCATCTTTGAAAATGGCATTAATTGCCACTTCAAATGGAAAATTTACCAAGGAATTTCTGACAGACTCCCATACGCCGTCGCCCAGATCCTTACCCGTCTGTGCGACTAATACCGAGGCCACTTTTTCGGATGCGATTTCTGCAGAATGATCAACCAGCGCCCAAAACTTATTTAAATCTTGTCGCCTACCCTGCTCTGATACGGGGTTAATTATATTCAATTGGCTCATTGCATTGAGCCAGCCAGCCTCCGACCTCTCCCACTCCTCCAATTCTAACTCTACATATTTACTTTCTACGAACTTCCACCGAGCATCTCCGGAAGCATACAAAGCATATCTTTGATTAATAATATTTGCGACAATCTTGTAAGTTTCCTTATCATCAGGTATGAAATCCCCTATATTTTTACCCGCTTTAACAATAGTTATCTCTTCAAAATCCGCAGGATATAGCGCATCATTTCTAACGTAGTCTGCCACAAACGTCTTCAAATTCTCGCCAACATCGTCCATCCATATCTCGCCATCGAGATATTTCTCAGACATGGCGCCAGGGTTTATCTTCATGACGTCATCAACCATTTTTTTGTGCTGCTGTTTTATATGCATACCAAAAACCAATGCCTTTCTCTCCAGAAGCCACAGCGCCAGGCATCCCACATAAATATGTCCGTTATTTCCCCTCTTGTGAGAATGAACATCATCCGAGGACACCAATGGCGTATTCAACTCCTCGCTGCTAGCATCTTTCAACAAAGAAGAGAGCAATGAATCCAGGTTACTCATAAAAACCTCAATATTATTTCTTACCGATACCTATATAACCCATGCATGCAGCGTACAACAACATCCATTCTATTGCTGCGTTGTATTTTCCATCTTTATTGACCTTCTGAATATCATTGATTTCCTCAAGAATTGCGGCCGCAAAACCCTTAGGTCCAGAATGCGCTAAGCGTTCTTGTGCTTTTGAAGCCGCACTATTCAGACGCCTGCCAGTACTATTAAGCGCCCGGTGATCTTCATAGTCCATTGATATTGCTGGACCATCAAGCGCCCCATGAGGGCTGACACTTTTTGGCGGTATATGGTGTGATTCACGCACATATTTCTGACTATCTTCCTGAACTCTCCGGTGGCTACCACCTTGGTATTTGGCTCCGGGCGGGCCTTTCTCTAAATGCTTGCACCCCTTGGTGTACCCGCCGGAATTGCTATTAGATTTTTTGGTCGGGGGCTTACCCCCACCCAATCCTGGCACCTTCTTCAGCACTATGCTGGTCAGAACCCGCTCTCCCAAGGCTACAACTGGCTTCACTATGTCTGGCGGCTTGCCCTCAGTGATCCAAGTGGCTGCTGTGTCCAACACGGTCGCCGCTGAGTCAGTGCCCACCCCCACTGCACCCACCACGCCTCCAGCTGCTGCCGCTGCGCCACCCGCCGTGGCCATGCCCGCACCCACTGGCGCTCCGATACCCGTCGCCGCCACCATGCCACCAGCCGCCGCAGTGGCCCCCCCGGCCATGGCCACCTTACCCCTGTGTCCATGGCGTTGGCGCCAAACTCGTGCATCGACTCCGAGATGTTGTCCTTGTAGTACTGCGCTGCGTCCTTGGCTCCTTGCTTGAACTTGTCGAACCAGCCTTCTTCCTCGGTCTCGGGGCGATTATTGGGCGGGCTGAGCAGCGGGCTGGTCTTGGGCAGAACACAACCGACGCAGTTACCCATGTCGCCTGGGCGCGGGTAGCTGTTGGGCTTGACCTGCGCTTTGGCTGTCCCAGCGTTGCTTGCGGGGATGGACGCTGGCGTCGGGCTCATGCAGGCACCCGCCCGCATCACAGCTCCAGCACGCGCACGCCAAGCTGCGCAGCCACCACAGCTTGGCGTGCTTATTTACTGAAGTCGAATTGACATCTACCGCTTTATTTACAAGCGCAAATAGCTATCAATTTAATAGTAAACGGACCACGTATTCGTCACGGCTTGCGCCAGTTCATCCACATCTTGTCGCCGGTGCGCACTATCTGGCGCCCATTCACGAATACCGTCGCACTTTTGTCGATGTTGTGGCTTATCTGCACGTGGGTGTCGCTGACCACCCCCTTGCCCGCACCTGGCTCATCGCCACGCACGTTGTCTACATAGCTTTCGTTGTGGAGGTATGCAGCCTTACCCCTAAAAAACACGTTGGGCGAGCATTGTTCGCTTTGATCCATTTGGTGAGTAATCACATATGGCACTGGATACCCCTTTTTGTTGGGTGTCAGGCAAACATCTGGAACAATATTAACCAAAACAAACTGAACATCTTTAGCGGTAGCAGCTTCGTCAGCCATGTTTTTTTTGCATGTTGAATAGAAATTTCAAGAACTAACGCTTGCTATTTTTAAGCAACTCAAACTTCCTCCATTCAATCAACCTTCTGTCGATGATTTTTGCAATTGCGTCATAGTTTTTCCATGTAGGTGGCACATGCCATCGAGTTAAATATCCATTTTCGAACAACAGAGGGTCATTGTATTCGCCAACGAAAATCCTATCAAAATCTTCTTCATACCTATGAACCCAACCCGGCCAATCGTAAGTAAGCAAAAAACTCTTAAATTCAGGCTTTAAATGAGCTGGCATGAATCCAAAACCAATAAGTTCAAACAACTCTAATGGCGACTTTTCTCGCTTCTTCACAAAACCGATAACAGATCGCAGCCCTCCCCCCTCTTCAATATCGTCAACGATGGCATCTCGGTCTAAACTCCAGACAAAAAGATACGCCTTAGAAGTTTTGTGATACGAAGCAGGAACATCCTTGGGAAAATTAGCCGGAAGAAAATCGAATGATATTCCGAAAGGCTCCTGATTGCGCGCAACGATTGCGTCTCTTAGTAACTTTTCAACATCAGATTCCATTTTTTTCTCGCTTTCTAACCAATTTAATAAACTCTGCAGGCCAAGAGTGGTCGTGAAAAAAAGCTTGACTCAGGATTATTTTTAAAAAAGATTCTTTTTCCTCAGCCGTACTATCAAAATATGCCCTCAATAGCTCGCCCAAATCACCATCCTGCAAATCTCTCCCCCAATAATCAGCAGCACTGTAAGGCCAATCATTTACCAAACACTGCTTGAGCATTTCGGGAAGTGCCAACAACAACGATCTATAATATTCATAAACGGGATATCCGCTCAGCAAACACACTACGTGCTGTTTAACGCCATTATCCTCGCCATCAGTAAATAGATGAAATAAGACATATCCAACTTCTATACTAACGACCTCATCGACCTCATATAAAAGCTCAACAAATCGCTGTGTTTGAGTAAAATTTAAAGGCTCACGTGCTGCAATAATTTCAGCCGCCCATGCATCGAAATACGATTTCTTCATATATAACCCATGCACTTTGACCACGCCATCATTTGAGCAATCGCAGATGTATATTTTCCCGGGAATTTGCTTTTCACATCTTGGATATCCATAGCCAAAGCACTAGCGAAGCCGGCTTTTCCAGACATCATAAGTCTTGCTTGTGTATCTCGATACTGCGCAGCCCCCGGCTTATTATCGTAACTGGCGGTATTTTTATGATCTTCCAAGTCCATCTGTATAGTGGGCTTATTATCTGAACTTACCGGATTTCCATTAATGGAACCATAAGCAGAATCCGCAGGTACATGATGTGATTGCCTTTTGGGGCTGTAAGAGTTTCCACCTTTTTTTATATCGCTGTGGCGCCCCCCCCGATAGCCAGTGCCGGGCAGACCATTTTGCAGTGCTGCACAATTTTTCTTTATATGACCACCACCGTTGCTGGCGCTCTTTTTCGAAGGCCCCGATTGGGATCCCAAGCCCGGTACTTTCTTGAGCACCGTGTTGGTCAGGACTCGCTCCCCCAAGGCCACAAGAGGCTTAACTAAGTCTGGCGTCTTGCCCTCAGTGATCCAAGTGGCTGCGCTGTCTAACACTGTCGCGGCAGAATCAGCGCCTACTCCCACTGCGCCCACTACACCTCCAGCTGCTGCCGCTGCGCCACCCGCCGTGGCCATGCCCGCACCCACTGGCGCTCCGATACCCGTCGCCGCCACCATGCCACCAGCCGCCGCAGTGGCCCCCCCGGCCATGGCCACCTTACCCCTGTGTCCATGGCGTTGGCGCCAAACTCGTGCATCGACTCCGAGATGTTGTCCTTGTAGTACTGCGCTGCGTCCATGGCACCTTGCTTGAACTTGTCGAACCAGCCTTCTTCCTCGGTCTCGGGGCGATTATTGGGCGGGCTGAGTAGCGGGCTGGTTTTGGGCAACACGCAACCCACACAGTTACCCATGTCGCCTGGGCGCGAGTAGCTGTTGGGCTTGACCTGCGCTTTGGCTGTCCCGGCGTTGCTTGCGGGGATGGACGCTGGCGTCGGGCTCATGCAGGCACCTGCCCGCGTCGCAGCTCCAGCACGCGCAGACCGAACAGCGCTAATCAAAACAGCTTGGCGAGCCTATTTACTGAGTCGAATTGACCTCTACCGCTTTATTTGCAAGCGCAAGCAGCTATCAATTTAGCAGTGAACGGATCGCGTTCGTCACGGCTTGCGCCAGTTCATCCACATCTTGTCCCCTGTTCGAACAATCTGGCGCCCGTTCACAAATACCGTCGCGCTCTTATCGATGTTGTGGCTGATCTGTACGTGGGTGTCGCTCACCACGCCTTTTCCGCCGCCCGGCTCATCGCCGCGCACGTTGTCCACATAGCTTTCGTTGTGAAGGTACGCAGCCTTACCGCGAAAGAAAACGTTGGGCGAACATTGCTCGCTTTGGTCCATCTTGTGTGTGATGACGTAGGGCACTGGGTAGCCCTTTTTAGATGGAGTAAGGCACACGTCCGGTACCAGGTTGACCAGTACGAACTGAGCATCTTTGGCGGTGGCGGCTTCGTTGGACATACATAGCTCCAAATGTTTGAATCATTTCATCTGCAAGGCACGGATGACCCTACGAAACCAACATTTATTAGCGCTATTGTTCGTAGATTTGCTTCATAAACAATTTCTACACTGCGCCCATCTGCAAGAAAAAAAGTAACGCGTGCATCTTTTGATTTTGGTGGGCCAGTGTGATCGTTCCCCAACAGCAACTGTGCGTGCTCAAAACTGCTGCTCCAAAGCAGTCCGAACGGCAAATCGCCACAATATCGAAAATGGCCACCTCCGAAGATGGAAATATTACGCAATACCCAGCGATTATTGCCAATCAGCACGTAACCACGACTATCCACAGCCCCAGCATCAGCATCAGCATCAGCAGCCATCCACTCTAAAGCCAATCCATCTTCATGCAGCGACTGCAAACGAATCAGTCTGTCATTTCTCTTAATAGCACCTTCTCGCTCGCTCGGCTCTTGTGACAGAAATGAATATTTTTTGCATTGCTACTAGCGAGAAACTGCCAGGAGGAACCGCAGCCGTGTTTGCCAACCAACACGACCAGCCCTTGCAGCAGTTTTGAAGAATTTATTTTCGAGCCTGAACTGGGAGTTGTCATTGGAAAGACTGTCAAATAAAACCTACTACTCCTCAACTGGAGGATTGTCAACATGATGAATGCGCTCCCAATTGCCTTTATAGAAGCGGACAATATCCTTCTCGCCCATCGACCATAAAGCCCCCTCTTTAGCATCTAAACGGTAAGTATCTTCAACCTCTGGTTTAAGGCCGGTGCTGACGCGTGCAATTTTTGTACTCGTCGAATCAAATCGAAATAATCCTGATGTCGCAGATAGATAAACTTCTTCTTCATGCTTTACTAAACACCACCATGTGTCATTGTCGTCAATACTGCTAACATCTTTAAAGCCTGAAGTCACACTACCCTTGAGCAAGGTCCCGTTATAGCCGCAAGCCCAAACTTCATTTGCACCGTAACAACGAATCCATTGTAAATGCTCATCGGTTTGCAACTCTATTTGGCTCCAGGCTTTTCCGTCATAATGAGCCATATATCCAGAGTCACCCACTACGTAAATATCCTGCTCGCTATTGCCATCAATGCAGTTAAGGATGCGTTTATTCATAATCGCATCCAACATTACTTGAGCACGCACTTCAGCATCGTCGCTGTCGGAATACTCCGCTGCTTTGTATACGCCTTCATCAATAGCGCACCAGTCAGCGCTACCGTTGCGCTGATAAATCTGCCCATTGTGACCACATGCAAACAAATGTGCTCCAATTTGCCTGATATGGGTCATCCGGCCGCGTGTTCCTAGGCGCACACCGGCTTCAGGAATTTTCTCGGTGCGCCAGACATAATCTCCTTTTGCAAAAATATCAATTTCACCTTCGGTCGAAAGTGATATGAGACGACGATCCTCAGAATCATTTGCATGATTAATCTTTACGGCCACCGAAATAGCATTCATCTCAACATCGTGAGAAAACCATGTTCCATCCTTCGAAAAATACGTACACATGCGTGTATGTGCAACTTCCCGTGGATCCACATCATCCAGTTGTGAGGCAACGTACAAAAAATCCTGCGAGATTGCACACGCATCCAAAAAGTGAACTTCAGCCATTTCTTCTCCTTTAGTTTGTCCCGTGACCGCCAGCAGAGGTACCTGTTCCCATCTGTGATGGATCGAGATCACGCACCTTGCCATCAGGATCAGCTCGCACCTTCATGTCCGCTGGAAGTCCATCTGCGTTATGTTTGGCACGAAGATCTGTCAACATCTCTTTCGCGTCGCAGCCGAGCACTTTGGCTGCTGCCGCCACCCCCGCTATTTCCATTTCACCGAGAGATGTAGTGCCCTTGGGGGTACCCTTTGTGCGGAGAATGATTTCCTCTACGTCGAGAATGGCATGTATCTTTCCATGCTCATCCAACGAGTTGAACCAATCTTTAGGGTTTGAAAACAGCCCTTTTTTGGTACGAGTTCCGTCTGGCTTTGAACTCTTAGTCTTACCACTCGCGCACACCGTCCAACCATCCGCATGCTTGAATCCGGTGGGATGCTGCTTCCCCGCGGGATAATACGCGCCATTACCAGGTTGCTTAAAAACGTGATCGGGCACGACGTGGTGCGGAGTTCGCCCGTCCTTACAACCTTCACTGTATCGCCGCAATCTGCAGCGCCCCCCGCCCGTCAAATAGCCACCAGAACTACCATTCGCATTTGAATTATTTGATTTTTTCCCACTGCCCCCCAAACCCGGCACCTTCTTAAGCACCATGCCGGTCAGCAACCTCTCTCCCAACGCCAATGCAGGTTGCACCAAATCCGGCGCCTTGCCCTCGGTGATCCACGTCGCTGCGCTGTCCAACACGGTCGCCGCGGAGTCAGTGCCTGCTCCAACCGCACCCACCACGCCTCCAGCTGCTGCCGCTGCGCCACCCGCCGTGGCCATGCCCGCACCCACTGGCGCTCCGATACCCGTGGCCGCCACCATGCCGCCAGCCGCCGCAGTGGCCCCCCCGGCCATGGCCACCTTACCCCCCGTGTCCATGGCATTGGCTCCGAACTCGTGCATCGACTCGGAGATGTTGTCCTTGTAGTACTGCGCTGCGTCCTTGGCACCTTGCTTGAACTTGTCGAACCAGCCTTCTTCCTCAGTCTCGGGGCGATTATTGGGCGGGCTGAGTAGCGGGCTGGTTTTGGGCAACACGCAACCCACACAGTTACCCATGTCGCCAGGGCGCGGGTAGCTGTTGGGCTTGACCTGCGCTTTGGCTGTCCCGGCGTTGCTTGCGGGGATGGACGCTGGCGTCGGGCTCATGCAGGCACCTGCCCGCGTCGCAGCTCCAGCACGCGCACGCCAAACTGTGCCGCTACTTGGATACGCCAGACGCAACTGAGCGTCCTGGCCTTGAAATCGACGGTGACGGTGTCCAGACGCATGGGCAGAGGCAGCACCGGGCCGACCTTCAGGCGGGCCACGGCGTGCACGGCCGGTGGAGGCAATTGGCACTTAAACACGCGTTGACCGGGAGTCAGGCCCACCAGAAGGATTTCTTCACCGCCTTCCGGGTAAGGTATTTGTTGATCTTCGGGGGCGCAGTTCCAGTAGCCGAAGTCGAAGTCCTTGGGCAGCCTGGGCCATCGGCTTTCCTTCCAGGCCTGGTCGTAGGTGCCGCCCTTTGCGCGCCTGGGGGTCCACCATTTGCCGACAGGGCCCACACCCACAGGTGTGTACCGCATGGCATTGGCTGCGTTGGCATCGAAAGGTTGGTTGAAGGCCTCGATCTGTGGCGCAGGGAATTCGTCCAATCGGCTTTTCTTGTGCCACGCTTTGTCGACCCAACCGCAGCCTATGGGGTTCGCTTCGTAGGGTGCCCATATCTCAGGCTCTTGGTCGGCAGCGGGATGCAGGGGCCATTGGCAGGTGCCTCCGTAGGCCAGCTCCCAGCGCAATGGGACTTCGGTGGCTTTTTCTGGCTCGGTAACCTTCCATCCAAGCACTCCTTCGTGCATTCGGCGCGGGCCGGTGACTGCCAGCACTTTTTGCCAATTGCCGATGCGCGCACCTACGGGCCAGCGGCGTTCAGGCTGGCCCTCTGGCGAGTAAGCGGTGGCGTTGGCCAGCAGGATGTCGCACTGCGGCTTGTAGGGCGCGAAGTCGCTTTCTTGAATGCAGCTGCTGGTGGTGGGCTGTGCGTAAAACTGGTCCGCATCGACCAAGGGCACCTGATGTTGCGCCAACTGGGGCGTTCCATCGGCGTCAAGGCGCGCAAGGTCATAAGTGACGCGGCAGGCAATGACGTGGAACACCTCGTCGCCCGTGTCCATCATTTGAAAGTACTGGCTTTCAAAGCTGGTGTGGTTGCGCATTTCCGCCAAGGGTGCTGCCTGCACCGGCGCGGGCATCAGCAGGTCCGGTCCGTTCATGGTGCCTGCTCAGTTCAAGTCGATGCGCTTGGATTCCACACCAACGTGTTTGGAGCCCACGATGTCGATTTCCTGGCCGTTGATGGTGATGGTGCCATCAGCCTTCATCACCATGACGCTTTGCCCCACCTGGAGGGTGATGCTGTCTGCCTCCATGGTGATGTTGGATTTATTTCCTCCGCCAGCGCCATCTCCTTCGCCTCCGGATGGCGCAACGATGTTCTTCACCCCCGCTGCTCCGGCCGCCCCTCCACCAGCACCCGCGCTACCACCGCCCACCGTCAACGTGTACTTGGTTCCTACCGTGGTGCTTTTGTCGCTGCCTACCTTCGTGGTCTGGGTCTTGCCCACCAGCGTGGCCATCATGGCGCCCACGTTCAGGTTGTAGGCAACGCCCACGTTCTCCATGCGCCCCACGCCCACGTTTTGCAGGTAGGCGATACCGACGGTTTCGGTCTTGAACTTGCCCACCTTGATGGACCAGTTGCTGCCGATCTTGTCCTTCTCGTTCTTGCCCACCGTCTTGGTGCGGTTGATGCCGATCTTGAAGGTCTGGTTGTCGCCGATGTCCACGGTCTCGTTGTGGTCCACCCGCTCTTTGCAGTTGCTGTGGATGGTGATGGTCTCGTCGCCATCGACCTCTTCCGTGCGCCAGCCGTGCACGGTGATCTTCTCGTTGCGGTCCACCGTCTCGGTGCGGTCCCGGTGGATGGTGTTGGTCTCGTCCCGGTCGATGGTCTTCTCGCGGTCGCGGCCCACCCACTTTTCTTCATCGTTCTCGACTTCGGTCAGCTGGTCTTTCTGCGCGTGCAGCCACAGCTGCTCCTGCCCCGCCTTGTCTTCAAACCGCAGGGCGTTGGCGTCGCCCGGGCCGTTTTTCATACCCGCGCCCGCCGCGCCGCCCTTGCTCGATCGCGTGAGGATCCCGCTTTGCGTGGCGTTGCCCGGCAGGCTCCACGGGGGCATGTTGACGGCGTTGTAGACGCAGCCCGTGAGGATGGGGTAGTCCGGATCGCCGTTGAGGTGGTCGATGATCACTTCCATGCCGATGCGCGGGATGAACACGGCGCCGAACTGCGGGCCCGCCCAGCTGGTGGATACGCGCACCCAGCAGCTGGAGTTCTCGTCCATCGCGCCGATGCGGTCCCAGTGGAATTGCACTTTGACGCGGCCGTACTTGTCGGTCCAGATTTCTTCTCCGGGCGGGCCCACCACCACCGCGGTCTGCGGGCCGCGGGTGCGCGGCTTTTCTGTGGTGCGCGGGGGGCGGTAGTCGCTGCTGGTGGGCTGCGCCCGCATCACGAATTGTTGGATGGAGCCGGCCTCCTGCGTGTTCTTGGTCGCCGTGGCGCCCCCTGCCTTGGCGCTGCTCACTTCGGGGTTTTCTTCGAAGTGGTAGTGCACGCTCAGCACCAGGTACTGGCGGTTTTGGTCTTCGCGCGGGTAGTTTTCCAGGTTGATGGTGTAGCCGGGCGCCAGGTTGCGTTTGTTGGCGCGGCCCAGCACGCGGTTTTGCTTGGCCAGGTGTTCCTGCAGGCGCAGCCGGGCGTAGGTCTCGCCGTCCGGGAATTCGGTGTAGCCGCCGGGCCATTCGTAGATTTCGTACTTGTCGTGCTCGTGCCCCGGGGGGTTTTGGCGCATGTTGGACAGGTCGGCCCGGGGTTTCTTGAAGTCGTAGTCGTCGTTGTAGTGGCGCCCGGGCTGCACTTCCTGCGTGAGCTCCCACGCATGGAAGTGCTCGCGCTCGGCCACGGCCGCCTTGCCCGGTGGGTAGAACGGGATGACGTGCCCGCCCGGCAGCGGGCTGTGCGAGCCCACGATGTCGTCGGCCAGCACCAGGGTGTGGCTGCCCGCGCTGTGCGTGAAGTAGTAGTAGGCGCCTTCGTGCTCGAGCAGGCGCGCCACGAATTGGTAGTCGCTCTCGCCGTACTGGGTGCAGTAGTCCCAGGTGCGGTAGGTGCGGGTGAGCTTTTTTTCGATGGGATAGCCGTATTTGCCCAGCACTTCCATGATGATGTCCGGCACGGTCTTGTGCTGGAAGATCTTGAAGTCGGTCTTGCGCGTGGCCACCCACAGCCAGGGGCGAAGGCGCATCCGGTAAGACCCCCACCGGTGGTCCTGCCCCTGCATGCCAAAGTGCGTCACCAGGCCGCTCAGGTAGCGTTTGCCCAGGCCTTCTATCTCGACCTCCACCGATGCCGCCTTGCCCAACAGCGCCTTGGGGTCGATGCTTTTGCTCGCGCTCACCAGGTCGATCTCTAGCGAGTACAGCTCGCTCAGCGCCTCTGTGCCGTCGAGTTTGCGAAACTGCAGTTGTTCGCCCAGCGGGGTTTGGATCTTGACGCGGCGGGTCATGGCAAAGGGTTGGGTATGTATCTTGGCGCTCACCCGTCAACAGTCGCACTGGGGCAGTGCAACGCGTGGCGCCGGGCAAACGGGGTTCAGGTCGATGGGCCCGCCGTCCAGCGGACAAAAAAGAGCCGCCTCCGTAGACGCGGCTCTTGGGATGCGCAGCGAACGTGCGCACCGAAGAAAGCAGCCAGGGGGCAAAAGCCCCGGCTATCAGGCTTCCTTGTTTTCCTTGATGCTGAAGCCCATCTGGCTCGTAGCACCCTTGCCACCCTGAGCGGTCTGCTCGGAGTACTCGGTCTTGATCTTGGCAGCCTGGAACGCGTAGTTCACCACCACGGTGTCGCCAGAGCTGGTGCCGCTGACGGTGACGTTGGTCACCATCACGTCGGTCAGCGTGATCTTGCCAAACTCGATCTGCGTGCCGCCGGCCTTGCACATCGAGATTTCCACTTGGCCCAAATGCTTACCGGTGGCGCAATGCTTGAGCACGGCGGGGTAGCACTTGTCGATGTTGGCAACGATGTTCAGGTTCTGAAAATCGGCCTTGCCCGCGCCGGCACCGCCGCCGCTGGCCATCGAGTGAGGCTGGGTCACGCCCCAGGTGAAAGACTCGACATCGGTCCAGTCCTTGTGCGCAGCGTCTTTCGACTCACCGCTGGCACCTTCCACTTTCATAAAAATTGCGACAGTCATCACGTACCTCTTTTTGGTTCAAAAAATGCGAGAACAAACCCTGCTGCGGGCAACGCGCCCACGATCAAGGCATCGCAAGGGGATGCGATGCCTTTCACAGACAAGCTGCCTGAGAGGGACCAGCCTGCGATGTGCGTGATTCACAAGTCGGGAGTGCGTCTTGGCTACACACTCTCCCCTGCGCACACGGCGCCGATCGATGGCGCATCGCTGGCGTGCCTGCATTGATTCCCCTCCCTCGCAAGCTCGTTTGCGGGCGGATGTTACGGGGACGGCGTCAAAAAAAGGGTTTCAAGTGACAGCAAATGAACGCACCTGGGCAACATTGGAAACAGTGTGTTTCCGCGTTCAAAAAGCCGCATTTCGTGACGCATTTTGTAATGGCTTCACGTTAGACTCGCCCGCGCTTTCGCACCTCTATAGACCTCTGTGTGAGGCCTCCAATTTGTTGCGAAATGTTGCCCAAACCTTCTCCAGACAGCGAGTCATGCCGTTCATACGGTGTTGCGCCAAGACGTCAACCACCGCCAATCAGCCATGGTGATGGTGACTGGATCTGTGGAGTGAACCACGACGATCTGGCGCCGATTCGTTCTTCGTCCGGTGCCACCAAAGAATTGTCTTTGTCAGCAAGCATATTGAGTAGAGCTGTAACCGAGAATGAAAGCAGAGGCGTCACCTCATGATTGACACCGTTGGAGGATCAGCCAATTGCTTGGCGCCTGGCGTGCAGGTCGGTGAATATCGGCTGCTCGACGTCATTGGCGAAGGCGGGTTTGGCATCGTGTACCGCGCTCGGGATATCAGCCTGGACCGGGTGGTGGCCATCAAGGAATACATGCCTGCCACCTTGGCGGGGCGCAAGTCTTCCAATGAAATCCACGTTCGCTCCCAGCACCGGGGTGCGTTCGATGCCGGGCTGCGCAGCTTCATCAACGAAGCACGCCTGCTGGCCAAGTTCTCGCACCCTGCCCTGGTGCACGTGTACCGGTTCTTCGAGTTCAATGGCACGGCCTATATGGTTATGCGCCACTACGAAGGGCAGACGTTCCGGGAGTTTCTGACCGCGCAACAGGACCGGATGAACCAGCGCATGTTGGCCGCCATCGTCGGGCCTGTTCTTGACGTGGTGGAGATGCTGCACGCGGCGGACTGCTACCACCGCGATATCGCACCGGATAACGTCTTCCTGCAGAACTCGGGGATGCCCGTGCTGCTCGACTTCGGGGCTGCGCGCCGCATCATCGGTGACATGACGCAGGCCCTGACGATGGTGCTCAAGCCCGGCTTTGCCCCCATCGAGCAGTACGTGGACGACGGCGCGATGCCACAAGGGGCCTGGACGGACATCTACCAGATCGGCGCCATGCTCTATCTGGCGATCACCGGCAAGCCGCCCGCCACCTCGGTGGCCAGAATGATCAACGACCCGGTGGCTGCGCTGTCGACCACGGCCTACCCGGGGTACTCGGCCCAGTTCCTGCATGGGGTGGACCGCGCATTGGCCGTCAAGCCGCAAGATCGCCCCCAGACCATCGCGGCGCTCAAGGAGCTGCTGGGCATCACCACCTTCACGATGCCCATGTCTGCGCCGTGGAAGGACGCGGGAGCCCCGGTTGCAACGGCCGCCTTGCCGCCTTTGTCGCCGGCCGTACCTGCCGCCGCAGCGCAAGGCGCAGTGGCACCGGGCGAATCCGTGCGCACGGCGGTCCCTGCCGAATTGCTTGCCGATGCGCCCGGCGCGAATGCGGCGTGGGATCCTCTGGCACAGGCAGCAGCGTTCAGCGCACCGTCTGCATCGAGCGCCTCGCCCGGCCACCCCGCCAATGCCGTCTTCGGGGTGATGCCACCGCTGCCCGACGCCATGCAGCAGCAAGACCTGCCCACGGCAACCCCGCTCCCCCCCGCTGAAGGCCCCGCCATGGGCCTTGCCCCCGGCAGCGACGCCGCTTCGGCATCTGCCCGCACTTCGGCAGCGACACCATCAGCAATGGGTGCAGCGGCTGCCGCGGGCGCTGCGGCCAATACGGGCGCACCTTCGGCACCCGCGACCTCGCCCAAGCCAGCGCGCCAGCACAGCGGCGCAACGGCAGATGGCGCGACGCGGCCACGGGTGTCCCGCGTGCCCACCACCATGCGCTGGGCTGCCGTGGGCGCGGCATTCGTCGTTGCAACGGCGCTGGCCGTGTGGTGGGGCACCCAAGACAGCTCTTCGGAACGACCTGCGGAAGAAGTGGCGCTGACGCTCGACGATCAGCACTGGCGCGAAGCCCAGGCCGCAGGCACGGTGGGAGCGCTGGACGCGTACCTGGGTGCCCACCCACAAGGCAAGTACCGCAGCGAGGCCATGGCGCTCATCAGCCGCATGGAGATCCAGGAGCCCGCGAAAAGCACGGCCCCCGCAGCGCCCGCCGATACGGTGGCCCTCGCGCCTTCCGCACCAGAGCGCCCTGAATCGCCTCCTGCTGCGACATCAACCCCTGCCACCACGGCGCCAACGCCCCCCGCGGCCAACCCAGCCAGTACCCCGGCAGAGCCTGTGGCGACGCCCAAAACCCCGCCCAAGCCCGTGGGTGACATGGGCCGCGTGGTACTGCGCATCAGCCCATGGGGCCGGATTTCCGTGAACGGCAACCCGGTGGGCACAACCCCTCCAATGACCTCCGTCGAGCTTCCGGAAGGCGCCCACCGCATCGAGGTGAGCAACCCCGCCGCCGCCACCGTCGTCAGGACGGTGCAGGTCAAAAAAGGTGAACCGGTGGTGATCAGCCATCAGTTCGAGTAGTGCAACCCCATCGCCGACGCCTGCCGACATGCCAATGAACGCTTTACCGCGATGGGTCGCATTTCTGTGCCTGTGCCTTGGCGCAGGATCATCCGTGGCGTCCAACGACTGCAACGAGCCGCCTGCGCCTGAGGTGCGCGGCCCGGACTCTGCAGCAGGCCGCCAGTACCTGGGACAGGGCATCTCGCTCTACGATTCGCGAAAGCTGGATCTCGCGGAAAAGGCATTGCAGGCATCCTTGTTCGCAGGCCTGCCGGACCGGCGCGAAAGATCCACTGCGCACAAGTACCTGGCGTTCGTGTACTGCACCAACAAGGAATGGGCCCGGTGCGATGCCGCCTTCGATGCGGCATTCGAAGCCCGGCCCTCTTTCGCGCTGGAAGAGTACGAGCTGCAGAACACGCCGTGGCGCGACGCCTATGTCAGGGTGCAAGGCAGGCGCGGCTGGCAGTGCAGCCGGCCCCTGGGGAACCAGGGCGGCCAGGCGCAGGGTGCGCCTGCCAATCCGCTGGTCTTTTCGCTCAACAGTTCGGTGATCACGGCCATCACGCCGCTGCTGCCCGCAGCGGGTGGCAACTTCCTGTCGTCCCCTGCAGGGGCAGCGTCTGCTCTGGGCGCCCGCAGACCCCTGAGCACGGAAAACAATGTTCAACTGCGTGTGTCCCCCTGGGCGAATGTCACCCTCAATGGCAAAAGACTCGGTGTGACCCCTCCGCTGACCGAAATCAAACTCCCACCGGGGTCCCACAGCATTGACTTCAGCAATCCCGGCTTTGAGACCGTGCGCAAGACGCTGAAGGTCGAGCCGGATCAAACGATCACCATCACCCATGACTTTGACGCGAGATAAATCCATGCGAAACCGTTTCTGGAGCGCCCTGATCATCGGGTGCGCAAGCCTTTTCCTCACTGCTTGCGAGACCACCCCCAAGGCACCCGAGCCCAAGGTGGAAGCCCCTCCGCCCGCGCCCCCCATCCCCGAACCGGTCGCCCCGGTGGACCCACGCGCACAGAAAGAGGCCCTGCTCACAGAAGCGCTGAGTGTTTATGCAGAGGGTCAATTCGACGAGGCGATTGCCAAGCTCACGCCCCTGGCCGATGCCCCTGAATTGCCCCTGACGTCGCAGATCAAGGCACGCAAGTTCATGGCCTTCAGCCACTGCGCTGCGGGCCGGCCGCGTCCTTGCAGGCAACAGTTTGAACTGGCGCTGGAGCAGGACCCGACGTTTCAGCTGACCGAAGCCGAGAAGGGCCACCCGGTGTGGGGACGCGAGTTCATCAACGCCCGCAACGCGGCGCGCAACAAGCGCGGCGCACGCAAAACGCCCTGACCAGCCAGCACAGAGACAACGCGAGCGCGAACGCAATGGACAAGATTGAACTGGTGGTGACGCACCAATCCGGCGGCCCGGTGGACCGCCATTGGTCTGCCATCTTTGGCATGGCCGGGGGAACCGTCGGACGCGCGGGCCAGAACAAGCTGGTTCTGCCCGACGACGATGCGATGGTGGCGCGCGTGCACGCCATGGTGCGTCTCGACTCCGACCAGGCCTACATTGCCAACCTTTGCGAGCGTCGCTCCGTGCAGGTGGACGGACTGGAAGTGCTGTCGGGCCAGGAGGTACCACTGCTGCCCGGCGCGCACATCGGCATCGGCCCCTACCAGCTGCGGGCCGTGCTGCCGGGTCAACAGGTCCAGGCGCAGGCGCAGGCAGCCAGCAGGGCCGCACCCGCAGTGGCCCCTGCGGCAGCTCCCGCTCCCGCTCCGACTCCGGCTCCGGCTCCGGCTGCGATGGCGCCGACCCCAACCGACGCGCAATGGCCTGCAGCCCCAGCGCAGCCCAGCACGTCCGTGGCCAACAAGTCCCTGGATCTGGCCTCGCTGCCCAACCCATGGGCGGATATCGCGCCCATCGTGGGCGGCGACCCGTACATGCCGGACCTGGTTCTGGCATGCCTGCCCGACGCCCCCCCTCCTTCATCGGCGGCCAGTGCTGCGGCAGACAGCAATCCATTCGCGATGCTGGGCCGTGTGGAAGCGCCCCAGGTGTCGCCGGCCCCGTCCGCGGAGCCCGTGGTGACTGCACCAGCACCCGTGGCCCCGGTACCGGCCCAGCCGGTCCTCCAGAGCGCCGTGGAGCCGGTACTGCCCAACCCGTTCGACAAGCAGCCTGCGGCCAGCAAGCCCTTGCCAGCACAGCCGGTCGCTCACCGCGCCATGGTGATACCCGACGACTTCGATCCGTTCGCGGCCGACCCCAAAGAGATCGACAACCGCCGCGACCCCTGGAGCGGCGACCTGGTGGCGCAGAGCCTGTCCGAAGTCGCCCAGCTCAAGAACGACGACCTGCTGCAATCCTTGCCGAAGTCGGGCCAGTTCGCGGGAGAGATGGACAATGCCGCGCACACGGGCCTGCCGGAACGGCTGGACCCCACCATCGAGCTCAACCCGCTGAAGCTGTTTCGCGAACCCGGCGAGTCGATGTTTGTGGAATCGCAGGACCATGGCATGTCGCGCGGCTCCGACCTTGCGCAGGTTTTCAGCATGCCCCGCGACGCGCAGCACCGCCAGGCCAAACCCATCCCCGATGCGGCGCCCGCAGCGCCCACGCCTGCCGAGCCGGTCGTCCAAGCGGGTCTGCACGCCATGCAAGGCCTGGACCTGGCCCTTTTTGGTGGCGGCTCGCTGGATACCCTGCCCCCGGCGACAGATTTGCTGGGTGTGGACGATGCACTCCAGGCGCCCAGCGGCGCGCCCGGCACGCAGCACGCGAAACATGCTGCAGCCACACAAGCCACCCCGGCCACCGTGCACGGCGGTGCGCACACCGACTTGCCCGGACTCGGCGCTGCCGCGCCGCTTCCGCTTCCGCTTCCGCTGCCGGAGAGCGCGCTGAACCCCGAGAGTCTCCTGAACCCGGTATCGCCGCTGCCGGTGATGCCGCTGCCGCAGCCTATTCCACTGCCCCTGCCGGTGGCGCAGGCACCCACCCTCGCGGATGTGCACGTGGCGGCACAACCCCCCGCACAGCCAGCTGCTGCGCTGGCCGCTGCTGCGCCGGCCGCTGCGGCGCCCCAGCCTGCACCCGGCACGCCCGCTGATTTCTCATTGGACGCGCTGGCTGCAGCCTTTCTCGAAGGTGCAGCGATCGAGCCGGGGAAGGTGAATGTCAACCTCACGCCGGACTTCATGCGCGGATTCGGCGAAGCCCTGCGCGTGGCGGTGCAGGGCTCCATCGACCTGCTGTCCGCCCGCTCGGAGATCAAGCGCGAGTTCCGGGCCGACGTCACCATCATTGCCTCGGGAGCGAACAACCCGCTCAAGTTCCTGCCCACCGCAGACGGCGTGATGCTGCAGCTCGCGGGCCAGACCTTCCCCGGCTTCATGAAGCCCGTGCCGGCCATGCAGGAGGCCTACAAGGACCTGGCGGTGCACCAGATCGCCTTGATGGCCGGAATCCGTGCCGCCTACGCTGAGGCTGTGGCGCGCATGAGCCCTGCCGAGCTGGAAAAGAACGCCGCCGCAGCGTCCGGCCTGTTGTCCAAGATATCGTCCGTCCACCGCAAGGCGGCCCTCTGGGATGACTTTCAACAGCGCTACGACGCCATTCGCCGCAACGCAGAAGACGACCTGATGGCGTTCTCGGGCCAGACTTTTGTGGATGCCTACGAAGCTGCCGCGCAGGCTGCAGGAGAGAACCTTTGATCGCTCACATTGCCGGAGACGCGCACCGATTGCAGCTGTCAGTGTCTGCCATCACCCAAAAGGGAGGGCGCGCTTCCAACGAAGACTACCTGGGCATGATCGACCTGGGTCCCAAGGGCTTTTGCTGCACGCTCGCCGACGGTGCCGGAGGCCACGGCAACGGTGCGCTGGCAGCGCGCCTGACCGTGGACGCGGTGCTGGGTGGCTACCGCGAGAACCCGATGTTTGCGCCCGCGAGCCTCGCATCGTTGATTTTTCGCGCGGAACATACGGTCTCCGAAGAGCAGCCCACCTCCATCTCGCGGATGCACATGAGCGCGACGGTGGTGCTGCTGTGCATCGAGCCCGTCACCGGCCGGGCCCTGTGGGCCCACTGGGGCGATTCGCGGCTGTATTGGTTTCGCGGCGGCAAGGTCCACCGCATGACCGAAGACCACAGCGTGGTGCAGCAACTGCTGCACGCCGGCATGTACGCCAACGGAGACCCTCGCTCACTGCCCAATCGCAGCGTCCTGGCCGGGGCGGTCGGTGCCGAGTCGCAGGTGCCCCCCACGGTGCTCCATGAATCCATGGAGCTCATGGAAGGAGACGCCTTCCTGCTGTGCTCGGACGGGCTGTGGGAGAACCTCCACGAATCCGCCATGGAGCAGGCGCTCCAGGGCTCGGAGCGGCCCGACGTCTGGCTGCAGAACATGGCCGATACCGTGACCTCCAAGGGTCGCCCTCACCAGGACAATCTCAGCGCGTTTGCCGTCTGGGTGTCTGCCAACCACACCGTCAATTGAACCCGAAGGATGCTGCCATGCGCATGACCCAAAACGCCATTTCACGGCGCACGATCCTGAAGACAGCCCCTCTTGTCTCGCTTGCGGGGGTTTCGCTGTCCGGCTGCGGTGTGGTGAACACGCTCAATCGCCCGACGGAAGCGCCCACCGCCGTGCCGCCCGCCATCATCGAGATCATCGCGGAGCGCAGCCTGAACCCCGATGTGGACGGCATGCCCAAGCCGGTCTTGCTGCGCATATATGAACTGCGTACGCCGGTGACGTTCGAGCGCTCCAGCTTCTTCGATCTGCTGGACAAGGACGAGAGCCAGCTCGGAGGGGATTTCGTGCGGCGCGAGGAGATCCTGATCGCCCCGGGCGAGCGCCGCATCATCGAGCGCAAGGGAAACCCCGATGTGCGCGCCTTCGGCTTCTTTGCCAGCTACAGAGACCTGGAGCGCAGCACGTGGCGCGCCTCTGTGGATGCACCGAACTCGGTGGAAATGCGCCGCCGCTGGTGGGGCCTGGGAGAAACAGAGCGGCTCAAGCCCGTTCACTACCTCGTCACGGTTTCGCGGGAAGCCATTCGGGTGCAGCATCAAATAACTTCAAGGTAGAACCATGGTTTGGCAACGCAAGGTGGTGTGGGCCGAGGGCATGTTCCTGCGCCCCCAGCACTTTCAGCAGCAAGAGCGGTACGTCGATTTTCTGGTGCAGGGGCGCGCACTGCCCGCACAGCCGTTCTACTGGGGATTCTCCGAACTCACGCTGGACACCCAGATGCTGGCACTGGGAAAGATCGCCGTGATATCGGCGCACGGCGTGCTGCCGGACGGCACACCGTTCCGTATCCCGCAGGTGGACGATGCCCCTGCGCCGCTGGATGTGGGCAAGGACACCAAGGACACCCTGGTACACCTGTCCCTGCCGATGCGCCGCCGCAGCGGCGCAGAAGTCACGCTGGGCGAAGGGGACCTGGGGATGACGCGCTATCAGGCGCAGGTGCTGGAAGTCGCCGACGTCAATGACGTCGGCGCGCAACCCGCCGAAGTGCAGCTGGGCATTGCCCGCTTCAGCCTGCGCGCATCGCAGGACCTGTCCGACGGATGGGTCTCCCTGCCCGTCGCCCATGTGGTCGAGCGCAAGTCCGACGGCTCGGCACTTCTGGACAAGACCTTCATCCCCACGGTGGTGAACAACTCCGAGACCTCGCCGCTTTTCGCCTTCTGCCGGGAGCTGCATGGACTGCTGCGCCAACGGGGCGCTGCGCTCGAAGAGCGGCTGATCCAGCCGGGCCGCGGCGGCGTGGGCGAGGTCGGTGATTTCCTGATGCTGCAGTTCATCAACCGCTGGGAGCCCGCGGTGGAGCACTGGGTGCGGGTTCGCACCATCCATCCCGAGCGGCTTTTCGATGACCTTCTGAAGATGGCCGGAGAACTGGCCACCTTCACCCGCGAGCAACGGCGGCCCGCGCCCTTGCCGGCCTACGACCACGACGACCTGCGCAGCTGCTTTCCACCGCTGATGCTGGAGCTGCGGCGCGGCTTGTCTTCGGTGCTGGAACAAAACGCGATCCAGATCGAACTGCAAGAGCGGCAGTACGGCGTGCGCGTGGCGCTCATCCCGTCCACCGAGCTGCTCACCACGTGCGACTTCGTGCTCGCTGTGCATGCGCAGACCACGGTGGAGTTCCTGCGCACCCACTTTCCGACCCAGACCAAACTGGGCCCGGTCGAGAAGATCCGGGACCTCGTCAACCTGCACCTTCCGGGCGTCGTCCTGCGGTCGCTGTCCGTCGCACCGCGCGAGATCCCCTACCACGCCGGGTATTCGTATTTCGAGGTCGACACCACCCACGACCTATGGCGCCAGTTGAACAGCTCCGGCGGCCTGGCCATGCATGTCTCTGGCGAGTTCCCGGAGCTCCAGCTGGAGTTCTGGGCCATCCGCAGATAACAACAACCCATGACGATGCAAATGACGGACAACGTCTTCGCCTTCAGCGCCAGCGACCACACCGCGCCGGTCGATCCAGGCCTGCTGGACACGTCCATGCCCGCGCCTTCCGCCAACGCCGCGCCCCGCACCAGCCTGCCCGATGTGGTGAGCGGTGGCAACCCGCTGGTCGCGTCGGCCAACGTGCTGCTCAATCTGATTCCGCAGATTCGGGCGATGGCCTCCAACGCAGACCCTGAAGGTTTTCAGCGCCTGCTGCTCACGAACATCCGCGAGTTCGAGCGCAGTGCCGGCGTGGCCGGGGTTCCGATAGAAACGGTGATCGGCGCCAGGTACTGCCTGTGCACGGTGGTGGACGAAGCCGCTGCGCAAACCCCCTGGGGTGGCTCGGGCGTCTGGCCCAAGTTCAGCCTGCTCGTGGCGCTGCACAACGAAACGTGGGGTGGTGAGAAGTTCTTCCAGCTGCTGGCCAAGCTGGTGCAGACACCCCACCAGCACATCGACCTCATCGAGCTGATGTACTTTTGCCTGATGCTCGGCTTTGAAGGCCGCTACCGGGTGATCGAGAACGGCCGCAGCCAGCTGGAGACACTCAAGGCGCGCCTGCTTGCACTGATCGAAAGCACGCGCGGCGACCGCAGTGGCGCGCTGTCTATCCACTGGAAAGGCGAAGAGCGCAAAGCGGCGCCCCCCTGGACCATGGTGCCGCTGTGGGTGGCAACTGCCCTGGCCCTGCTGCTGGCCTTCGCCCTCTTCCTGTGGTTCAGCTACCGGCTTGCCGCACAGTCGGACGACCTGTTTGCCACCATCAACGCCATCCGGTTCCCCAAGGCCATCGCGGCGGTGGCCACCGTGGACAAGCCCCGGCTGCGCCAGTTCCTCGAACCCGAAATCCGGGAAGGCCTCGTCGAGGTCATCGACCAGGCGGACCGCAGCACCATCATTCTTCGGGGCGACGGGCTTTTCGACCTCGGCTCCAATGTGGTCAAGCCCCGCTACGTCCAGGTGATCGAGCGCATCGCGACCGCGCTGAACGAAGTGCCCGGGAAGGTGGTGGTCAATGGCTACACCGACAACTCGCCCATCCGCACGGCCCGCTACCCGTCCAACTGGCACCTGTCCCAGGACCGCGCCAAGTCGGTGTCCGACATGCTGCTGCGCACGGTGCGCGACGGCCAGCGCGTGCACGCAGAGGGCCGCGGAGAAGCGGACCCGGTGGCGCCCAACACCACCAGTGAAGGCAAGGCGAGAAACCGGCGCGTGGAAATCGTCCTGCTGGTAGCGCCCCAGGTGCGCGACAACGAATTGCAGCTCAGCGGCAATGCCCCCCGCACCGAAGGCATCAGGAAATGAGCATGCTGAGAAATATGGCAGCCCTGCTGTTCAACCGTTACACCCTGGCCTTCATCGGCCTGGTCCTGCTGAGCCTGGTGATCTGGTTCATCGGTCCCCTTGTCTACATCAAGCCCTATCAACCGCTGGAGAGTGAGAGCGTCCGCTGGGCGCTGATCGCCGCGCTGTTTGCCATCTGGTTCATCAAGCTCCTGTTCCACTGGTGGCGCGCCAAGCGGATGAACGACAAGCTCATGGGGCAGCTTGCGCGGCTCACCGCGGGCCGCGATGCCCCCGATCAGCTGACGCCGGGCCAGGAAGAAGTGGTCGAGCTGGAGGGACGGTTCAAGGAAGCTGTCGAAGTCCTGTCCAAGACACGGTTCGGCGCGACGGAAAGCGGGCTCTTCGGCCGCTTCACCAAGCGCTACGTGTACCAGCTGCCGTGGTACCTGATCATCGGCTCGCCAGGTTCGGGCAAGACCACCGCGCTGGTCAATTCCGGGCTGGACTTTCCGCTGGCCGAGCAATTCGGCAAAGGCTCCATCCGGGGCGTCGGCGGCACGCGCAACTGCGACTGGTGGTTCACCGACCAGGCCGTGCTGCTCGACACCGCGGGCCGCTACACCACGCAAGAGAGCGATGCCGTACAGGACAGGGCCGCATGGTCCGGCTTCCTGCAGTTGCTCAAGCGATTCCGGGGGCGGCAGCCCATCAATGGCGTGATCGTCACCCTGAGCGTGCAGGAGCTGTTGAGCAGCACGGAGGCGGAACGCGCCCGGCTGGCCAAGACCATCGGCACGCGCCTGGGCGAGCTGTGCGACGAACTCGCCATCAAGTTCCCCGTCTACGTCCTGATCACCAAGGCCGACCTGCTGGCAGGCTTCAACGAGTTCTTCGGCCAGATGACCCGCGACGAACGCTCGCAGGTCTGGGGATTCACGCAGAAGTACCAGGAGAACGCGCCGTCGACCGATCCGACCGCGCAGTTCACGGCGGAGTTCGATGCGCTGGTGGCGCAGATCAACCGCTTGCTGCCCCAGCGTTTGCTGGCAGAGCCGGATCTTGCACGCCGCGGGCTGATCTACGCCCTGCCTCAGCAGTTCGTGGGCCTGCGGGAGGTCGTGAACCAGACCTTGCAGGAAGCGTTCTCGTCGTCCCGCTTCAAGGAAAAGCCGCTGTTTCGGGGCGTGTACTTCACCAGCGGCACCCAGGAAGGCATGCCGTTCGACCGCGTGCTGTCGGCACTCAAGCGGCGCTTCTCCATCGCCAGCCAAGTCAAGCCCGGCGCGGGCCAGCAAGGCAAGAGTTTCTTCATCGAGACGCTCTTCAAGGGCGTGATGTTCAACGAGGCGGGCCTGACGGGGCGCAACGCGAAGAAGGAGCGGCAACTCAGGTTGCTGCAGGCTGGTGGCTTGATCGGCCTGGCACTCGCACTGAGCGGCGCGGCCTTGGCGTGGAGCATCAGCAACCAGAACAACCTGGCCTACCTGGATGAGGTCAAGGCGAGCGCCGCCACCCTGCGCCAGGCCGTGGAAGAGGCCAAGACGGGCGACCCGGAAAACCTGGTGGCGCTGCTGCCCTTGCTCGACCACGCGGAATCGCTGGCCGCTAGCGAGCGGTACACGGGCTCCCCTCCCGTGAGCTGGCGCTGGGGCCTGCTGCAGGTACCCAAGGTGGAGACCGCCGCCGACACGACCTACCTGCGGCTTCTGGAAGATGCATGGCTGCCTGGAATCGTTCGGCAACTGCGGCGTTCGCTGCAGCAGACCTCGACCAATAATCCCGAGGCCAGCTACGAGGCGCTGAAGGCCTACCTCATGATCCACGACGCCGACCGCTTCGACGCGCGCACCGTGAAGGCATGGATCCGCCACGAATGGGACGCGAGCCTGACGCCCCAGCTGGTGCAGGCGGGTGTCGGTGACAGGCTGTCGCACCATCTGGATCGCTTGATGGACGAACGCATCGTGCTGTCGCCCACCCCGATCGACACGGCGCTGGTGGCCGAAGTCCGGCAGCGCCTGGCGCAGATGTCGCCCGCCCAGCGGGCCTACAGCCGGCTCAAGCAACTGCTGACGACGGGCAACAACCTGCCCGCCGACTTCAGCGTCGTGCGCGCCAGTGGCCCCGAAGCACCTCAGGTGTTCAGCCGCCGCAGCGGAAGGCCGCTCACGCAGGGCATATCCGGTCTCTTCACCTACGACGGATACCACGGCGTCTTCCTGCACGAGCTTCCCAAGGTGACCACCCTCCTGTCCAAGGAGGAAGGCTGGGTGCTGGGGCAAGCCGACGGCAAACGCAGCACCACCCAGGAAGTGCTGACGGGACAGGTGGCCAACGAGGTGAAACGGCTGTACCTCATGGAGTACGCCAAGCTGTGGGAGGACTACCTGGCCGATGTCCGCCCCACCCGCATCGGTTCGCTCGACCAGGCCGGTGAACAGGCGCGCCTGTATTCCTCGGCCAATTCGAGCCTGGAGCAATTCATTCGCGCTGTAGCCAAAGAGACCACGCTGGCGCGCCGCCCCGATGCGGATGCCGACAGCGGTGCCAGCACCAGCAGCTGGCTGGGTGAAAAACTCAACCGCATCCGGGAAGAGCAGCGGCAGCTCAGCCGACTGACCGGCAAACAGGTCAACGTGGGCGGTCTCACGCCCAGCGGAACGCTCGAAGCAGACATCGTGGATTTCCGATTCCGCGAATACCGGCGCCTGGCGACCAGCAATGGATCGGGTCCGTCGCCCCTGACGCAAAGCCTGCAGGTGCTGAACGAAGCCTCGGCCGTGATTGCATCCGCGCGGCAGCAGGTGAAATCCGGCGGCACGATTCCGCCGACGCTGTCCTCGACACTGGAGCGGGTGCGCGCCGAAGCCAAACGCCTGCCTCCGCCGCTGAACCTCATGTACACGGACCTGGCCGAAGCGACATCCACCATGGTGGGACGCGACGTTCGCAGCACCATCGGCGGCAACCTGAATGCCACCATCGGCGACTTCTGCCGCCGCGCGATCCTCGGCAGGTATCCGTTCACCCGCAGTGCGGGGCGCGACGTCACCGCGGACGACTTCGCCAAGCTGTTCGCAGTCGGTGGCGTGATGGACGAGTTCTTCCGCAGCAACCTGCAGCCCATGGTCGATATTTCAGCCAACACCTGGACCTTCAAGCAAGGGGTGGACGGAACGCCGGTGGGGGGATCCGCATCGCTCGCATCGTTCCAGAAGGCTGCGACGATCCGCGACGTCTACTTCCGCGCGGGCGGCAAGGCGCCGGGCATCCGCCTGGACATCAAGCCCATCGAGATGGACGCGAACATTTCCCAGATGGTGCTGGATGTGGACGGCGATGTGCTCCGCTACCAACACGGCCCGCAAATTCCCAAGTCGATGAACTGGCCTGGAACGCGGGGCACGGGCCAGGTGAGGCTCCAGATCACCAGCGCTACCGGCGAAAACTCGGGACTGGTCACGGAAGGCCCCTGGGCGCTGCACAGGCTGTTCGACCGGGCACAGATCCTTCCGGGCAATGCGCCGGAGAAGTTCACGGCCGTCTTCAATGTGGACGGTCGCAGGGTCCGGTTCGAGGTCACGACCAGCAGCGTCTTCAACCCTTTCCGGCTCAAGGCGATGGAAGAGTTCGAATGTCCGAGCAACCTGTAGGCATGGAGGTCCGCGGCATGCAGGCGCAGTCGTCCGTCGCCTGGTACGGAAAGCTGCCGAGCCTCGGCGACTTCGCGGGCCGCCGCATGTCGCACGCGCTCACCACCGAGTGGGACAGCTGGCTTCGCGCGGGCATGGACGAGCTGCGCCGCACGGACGACACCGGCTGGCCGGACACCTTCGTGAATGCGCCCCTGTGGTTTTTCATCGCCCGTGTCGCCGCGTCGGGCTCGCCGGTGATCGGGGCCCTGGCCCCGAGCATGGACCGTGTGGGCCGCTACTACCCGCTCACCGTGATGGCCACTGCGCCCCGGGCCGGCTGCGCATTGGCAGACGATGCAGCGGTCAAGGCCTTCCTGGCCGGCGCCCGTGCGGCCATTGTGGACGCCCGGCGCCGAACGCTGTCGGTCGACGAACTGGACAGGCGCGTCAACCAGCTGCCCAGCCCGTTTGAGGCCGGCCCGGCCATGGAACGCGAACCCTCGCTCATCCACGACATCCTGTCGGACCTGAGCGAAGCCTCTCGCGCCCACCAATCCGTGGCGAACGAGCAGCAGGCTGAAAACGTTCTGCTCCCTGCGGGAGACTGGAGAATGCGCGCCGCGAATCTTCGGGAGCAAAGTCTCTGGTGGGTCTCTCCCACCATCCGCGTGGGCTACCAGGAACTGCTGCACGAAGGCGCTTGCGACCGGTGGCTCTTCACGCAACTGTTCGCCAGAACCTGACCCGCCCGCCGATCAGCGGCTCGCCATTCCCACAAGAATCCACCATGACCGACATCGACGAACTCCTGAGCGAAGCTCCGTCCAGCCCTCCCTGCGGCCCTGAAATGACCTACGCGGCGGAGTTTCTGGCGCTGGAGCAACTGGCGCGCGGAAAGATCGAACAGCAGTACGGCGACACCATCATCCCGGCGGAGGACCCTGACTGGCAGGCGGTGGAGAACAGCGCCCTGCAACTGCTGCGGCAAAGCAAGGACATGCGCATCGCCGGCCTGCTGTGCAGATCGTGGACCAATACGGAGGGATTCGTGGGGCTGGCACGCGGGCTGAGCCTCATGAGCGCCCTGCTCGAGAACTACTGGGATCTCATCCATCCACTGCCGGAAGACGACGACTATTTCATGCGGATGAATGCCGTCGCCATGCTCAATGATGTGACCGGCTTGCTGCGGGAACTGAGGCAAACCGAGTTCCTGGCCTCCAACTTCGGCAGTTTCACGGTGCGCGACGCGGAGGCGCTGGCGCGCGGCCAGCGTGCGGAGTCGAACGCCCAGCTCACCGTCGAGCAGCTGCGGCTGGGCATGGGCAGCGCACTGGAGCAAGGCTACCCGCTGCTGCTGGCAGTGCCCCGGGCGAAGGAAGGCCTGGAAAAGCTCACCCGGATCTGCGCCGACAAGCTGCCCCACCACCAGCAGCCCGACCTCGGAAACATCCAGTCCCTGGTGTCGCTGCTCAATGCGCTGCTGCCCAAAGGAGAGAAGGTCGCCGAAGCCGCGGCTGCGGGCCAGGCCCCCGATGCGGCGACGGTCACCATCCAACCGCCGGCCGCAGGACTGGAAATCAGGACCCGGGACGACGCCATCAAGCAGCTGGTCAAGATCGCCGAGTTCCTCGAATCCACGGAACCCACCAATCCGGCCTCCCTCCTCATTCGCCGGTCCGCGAAGCTGATGGGCATGAGCTTCATCGACATCCTGCGCGAGCTCGCACCCCAGAGTCTTCAGCAGATCGAAGTGATCACCGGGGTGCAGCCCGACCACCCCTCCTGAAGAACGAACTGTAACAGTCACTTCATAGGCAGATTGGATACTGGAGCACCGAAGTGACATAGCTTTTGGGCGCGCAAAACAGGCATGGAATCGTGCTTTGTTCCGCCGCCGAAGAGAGATTCTGCGCAGCAGGTGTCATTTGTTCATGCTCCGGACGCGGTGGTCGGAGCATGGCACCCAGGAACGATTCGTTGCGGCGACCACAAACCGTAGCGAATTCACACAACTTTGTAAGCATTTGAACCAAATGGCCGTCGTAGCGCTGGCCACGGGTTTATCGGCCAGCCAACTTGAGAGAGGTAAGCATGTCAATCACCAAAGTGGGAAAAAGCGGACAGAAGTTCATCGCCAGAAACCGCGCGCCGCGTGTGCAGATCGAGTACGACGTGGAAATCTACGGTTCGGAAAAGAAGGTGCATATCCCGTTCGTGATGGGCGTGATGGCCGACCTCTCCGGCAAGCCGCTGGAGAACCTGCCCGAGATCGCTGACCGCAAGTTCCTGGACATCGACATCGACAACTTCGATGCCCGCATGAAGTCCATCAAGCCCCGCGCGTCGTTCCTGGTGCCCAACACGCTCACCGGCGAAGGCTACCTGAGCGTGGACCTGACCTTTGAGAGCATGGACGACTTCTCGCCGGCGGCGGTCGCCCGCAACATCGGCCCGCTCAACACCCTGCTGGAAGCACGCACCCAGCTGCACAACCTGCTTTCCTACATGGATGGCAAGCAAGGCGCCGAAGAACTCATCCGCAAGGTGCTGCAGGACCCCGCACTGCTCAAGTCACTGGCTGCCAGTGCCAAACCCGCCACTGAGCCCGCCCAGGGCCCAGTTCAAAACGACGCCGCCTGAGGCGCCACAGCGAACGGAGATTACCCATGAGTGCAGTAGCAGCCACCACCGAATCATCCACCGCCCAGTCGTTGGAAGGCCACGACTTCGCGGCATTGCTGAACAAGGAGTTCAAGCCCAAGACCGACCAGGCACGCGACGCGGTGGAAGCCGCCGTGCAGACCCTGGCGCAGCAGGCGCTCGCTTCGGTCACCACCATCTCCAACGATGCGTACCAGACGGTGCAGGCCATCATCGCGGAGATCGACCGCAAGCTGTCCGAGCAGGTCAACCTGGTCATCCACCATGCGGAGTTCCAGAAGCTGGAAGGCGCCTGGCGCGGCCTGCAGCATCTGGTGACCAACACCGAAGTGGACGAGATGCTCAAGATTCGCGTCATGAACATCTCCAAGAAGGAACTGCACCGCAACATGCGCCGCTACAAGGGCGTCGGCTGGGACCAGAGCCCCATCTTCAAGAAGGTCTACGAAGAAGAGTACGGCCAGTTCGGCGGCGAGCCTTTCGGCTGCCTGGTGGGCGACTACCACTTCGACCACAGCCCGCCCGACGTGGAACTGCTGGGTGAAATGGCCAAGGTGGCTGCGGCGGCCCACTGCCCGTTCATTTCCGGCGCGTCCCCCGCGCTGATGCAGATGGATTCGTGGCAAGAACTGGCCAATCCCCGCGACCTGACCAAGATCTTCACCAACACCGAGTACGCCGCCTGGCGCAGCCTGCGCGAGTCGGACGACTCCAAGTACATCGGTCTGGCCATGCCACGCTTCCTGGCGCGCCTGCCCTACGGTGCCAAGACCAACCCGGTGGACGAGTTCGACTTCGAAGAAGAAACCGCCAGCGGCAACCACAGCAAGTACTGCTGGGCCAATTCGGCGTACGCCATGGCGGTGAACATCAACCGCTCGTTCAAGTACTACGGCTGGTGCACGTCCATCCGCGGTGTCGAATCCGGCGGCGCGGTGGAAAACCTGCCCGCGCACACCTTCCCGACCGACGACGGCGGCGTGGACATGAAGTGCCCCACCGAAATCGCCATCAGCGACCGCCGCGAGGCAGAGCTGGCCAAGAACGGCTTCATGCCGCTGGTGCACCGCAAGAACTCGGACGTGGCCGCCTTCATTGGCGCCCAGTCGCTCAACAAGCCTGCCGAGTACTACGATGCAGACGCCACGGCCAATGCCAACCTGTCGGCACGCCTGCCCTACATGTTCGCCTGCTGCCGTTTCGCCCACTACCTCAAGTGCATCGTGCGCGACAAGATCGGCTCGTTCAAGGAGCGCAGCGACATGGAGCGCTGGCTGAACGACTGGATCATGAACTACGTCGATGGAGACCCATCGAACTCGTCGCAGGAAACCAAGGCACGCAAGCCCCTGGCCGCTGCCGAAGTCGAAGTGAACGAGGTGGAAGGCAACCCGGGGTACTACACCTCCAAGTTCTTCCTGCGCCCGCACTACCAGCTCGAAGGCCTGACCGTCTCCTTGCGCCTCGTGTCCAAGCTGCCATCCGTCAAGGAAGCGGGCAACTGATCCCCCTGTGTGCCTGCGGTCGGTGCGGGGCTGCCTTGCAGCCTTGCAACGACCGGCGCAACGCGCGCTGTCCTGGGTGCTGTGGCACCGAAAGGCAGCCTGCGTAGCCTCCCGGCGTCCGGCATGGACTGCGACGCCCGGGCATTGCGCACAGGTGCTGGACCAGGGCCAGCGCAGACAACGCAGAGGCCCTGGACATCGCCTGCAACGCACGGACATCGGGTGCCGCACAAGCACCGGCCAGGGAGCAGGGTTGCAACCGAAGGCAAGCGCGCTGGACACCGCCGGTTCTGCCGGGGCTTGCCCGGACCCGACAGTTCGTACAACCACCGTGGACGCCTCGGCGCCACAGACCTCCATGAGCTTTCAACGTGACTGCTGCCCTTTTTGACTCCCAAAGCCCCCTCGACCTTCAACTGAGCAGCGTCAAGGATGCGATCCGCGCGGAGCCTGCCAAGGCATCCCTGCGCACGTTCTACTTCCAGCTGCTGGCAGTCCTTGGCGATTGGGACAAGGCGCTGGCACAGCTGCAGGTGTGCGGACAGCTGGATCCCAAGGCCATTCCCATGGCCCATGCCTACCGGGAAGCCATGCGGTGCGAGCTCCTGCGCGCCGAAGTGTTTGCAGGGCGCCGCACGCCCTACATCCTGGGCGAGCCACCGGCCTGGATGAGCTACATGGTGGACGCGTTGAAAGCCCAGTCGGAAGGGTCCCAGGACGCTGCGTTGAACCTGCGCACCCAGGCCCTGGACATGGCCCCTGCATGCCCCGGCGAGATCAATGGCGAGCCGTTCGAATGGCTGTGCGACTCCGACTCGCGGCTCGGGCCGGTGCTGGAGCTTCACGCCAACGGCTGCTACTACTGGGTGCCTTACTCCGCAGTGCGCAGCCTGGCATTCGAAAAGCCCCAGGACCTGCGCGACCTGGTCTGGCAACCCGCCGAAATCACGCTGGTCAACGAGAGCACGCTGCAGGGTCTGGTCCCTGCGCGCTATCCCACCCAGGCCGGCGACGACGACAGCCTGCGCCTGGCGCGGCGCACCGAATGGGCGGACATCGGCGGCGAGCATGTCGCAGGCCGGGGACAGCGGGTGCTGATCTCCGACCAGGGCGACCATGCACTGCTGGACGTGCGCACCATCGCCTTCAACGCCTGACGCGGACCCACCATGCTGCCCAGCAGGCGACTGAGCGGGTTCGGGACCGAGAAGGACCGCTTGCAGCCGGCGCTGCTGGACCGGCTGACCGACCACGAACCCACCAAGAGAACGGAGCAGGCCGAAGCGGTGTACGTCACCGAGTCACGCCTGCGGACCGCGCTGTTGCGCGATCTCGGGTGGCTGCTGAACGCGAGCAATGCATCGGGGCACATCGACTTCGACGGCCTGCCGCATGCGGAGCGGTCCACGCTGAACTACGGCATGGCGCCACTGGCGGGCAAGCTCCTGTCCGATCTGGACTGGAAGGATGTCGAGGCCAGCGTGAGCCGCGCCATCCTTGCGTTCGAGCCCCGCGTCCTGCCGGATTCGTTGACGGTGACGCTGCTCCCATCGTTCGACTCATTGAACCATCACAACACATTGCAGTTCGAGATCCGTTGCCAGTTCTGGTCGATGCCCTACCCGCTGGAGCTGTTGCTCAAGACCAGCCTGGACCTGGAAACCGGGCAGGTCGTGGTCTCGGACCTGAGAAGCTGACCGTGAGAGAGCACCGATGAATCCGCGCCTGGTGGAGTACTACAACCGCGAACTGGCCTACCTGCGTGAGCTCGGGGCCGAGTTTGCCGCGGCGTTTCCCAAGGTGGCCAGCCGCCTGGCCCTGCGCGACCTGGACGTTGCCGACCCGTATGTCGAGCGCCTGCTGGAGGGCTTCAGCTTCCTGACGGCACGGGTGCAGATGAAGATGGACGCGGAGTTTCCGCGGCTGTCGCAGCGCATCCTCGAGATGGTGTGCCCGCACTACCTGGCACCCACCCCTGCGATGGTCGTCGTCCAGATGTCGCCCAGCGACACCGAGGGCAACGTCGCGGACGGCTACTGCCTGCCGGCAGGCAGCATGCTGCGGTCCCGCAAGACCACGGACGATCAGACGCCGTGCGACTTCCGCACCGGGCACGACGTCACGCTGTGGCCGGTGTCGCTCGCGCGGGCCGCACTGGGCGGGCCGCCGCTGGACCTGCCGCTGGCACGCTTCGGACTGCCGCATGAGCCCGCAGGGCATCTGCGCCTCGAACTCGAGACCCAGGGCGCCACCGACTTCGCGCACCTGCCGATGGACCGGCTGGACTTCTACATCCACGCGACGGACGCCGTGGCCTCGCACCTGCAGGAGGTGCTGCACGAGTCGCTCCTTGGCATCGTGCTGCACGATGTGCAGGACCCCACCCGCGTGTACGGATACCTGCCGGCGCAGGCGCTGCAGGCCGAGGGCTACGAACAGCGCCAGGCGCTGCTGCCCTACTCGCACAGGGCGTTCCAGGGGCACCGGCTGCTGCACGAGTATTTCGCGTTTCCGCCGCGCTTCCGGTTCTTCTCGATCCAGGGCCTGTCCGCCTCTCTGCGGCAGGTTCCGGCAAGGCGCCTGGCCATGACGCTGCTGCTGCGCAAGGCCAGCCCGGAGCTGGAGCCCGTGGTGGATCGGCAGAACTTCCTGCTGCATTGCACGCCCGCCATCAACCTGTTCGAGCGCATGGCAGACCGGATCCACGTGTCCGCGGACATGAACGAATACCACGTGGTGATGGAGCGCACCCGTCCGCGCGATTTCGAGGTCTACAGCGTGCTCAGCGTGACCGGCCACCAGGAAGGCCAGGTGAACGACCGCGATTTCGTTCCGCTGTACGCATCGGTGCACGGCATCCGCTCGGACGACCAGGCGTACTTCGCCATGCGGCGCGAGCCCCGCCTGTTCTCGGAGCACGCGGTGCGCTTTGGCCCGCGCACCCAGTACCTGGGCAGCGAAGTGTTCCTGTCCCTGGTGGACCAGCGCGCCGCGCCGTTCTCGGACGACCTCAAGCAGCTGTCCGTGCGCACGCTCTGCACCAACCGCGACCTGCCCCTGCTGATGCCCACCAACCAGCCCGAGGGGGACTTCATCACGCTCGACTCCGCGCCCATCGGAGCCATCCGCACCATCGCCGGGCCCTCGCGCCCGATGGGCAGCGTGGCGGAGAACGAGATCACCTGGCGATTGATCTCCCACCTGTCGCTGAACTACCTGGCCATGACCGACCTGTCCGACCAGGAAGGCGCCGCCACTTTGCGCGAGTTGATGAACCTCTACCTCGCGCTGGGCAACCACGCGCTGGCGGGCCAGGTCGCGGGGCTCAAGGAGGTCAGCATCCGGCCCATCACCCGGCGCCTCGCACAGCACCGGCAGCTCGTCTACGGCCGCGGGGTGGGCGTGACGCTGACGGTGGATGAGTCCTCGTTCGCCGGCGTGAGCGCCTGGCCCCTGGCGTGCGTGCTCGAGCGCTTCTTCGCCCGCCACGTGGGCGTCAACAGCTTCACCGAACTGTCCTTGCATTCACGGCAGCGCGGGCCGGTGGCCAAGTGGGAAGTCCGCCCCGGACAGAGACCCAACACATGAGCGGCGCCGCCACGTCCCCCCAGCCCCGCGCCGCGCGGCGGCACAGCGAAACGGCAGACCTGTGGCAGCGGCTGCGCCGCGACCCCCATGCCTTCGACCTGTTCTTCACGCTGCGGTGGCTGCAGGCCCGCAACCCCGACCTGCCGCCCCTGGGCCGCGCCGCGCGCCCGCAGGCCGAGCCCATCCGCCTGGGGCAGGACCCCTCGCTCGCCTTCGCGCCGGCCACCATCGCCGAGCTGCTGCCGCCGGTGGCGGGCCAGCCGGAGCGACTGACCGTCTGGAACTTCGGCCTGTACGGACCCAACGGTCCCATGCCGACCCACCTGACGGAATACGTCCGCGAACGGCAGCGCCAGTTCGACGACCCGACGCTCGCGCGGTTTTCCGACATCTTTCACCACCGGCTGCTGCTGCTGTTCTTCCGGGCCTGGGCCGACGCGCAGCCCACCGTGTCGCTGGACCGCCCAGGCGACGGCATGTTCGGGCGCCATCTGGCCAGCATCGTCGGCATCGGCGAACCGACGGCACGCCAGCGCGATGCCGTCGAGGACCATGCCAAGCTGCACATGGCCGGGCACCTCACGCGCACCACGCGCAACCCCGAGGGACTGCAGCGCGCCATCGGGAGCTACTTCGGGGTGCCGGTGGTCCTGCAGGAGTACTGCCTGCACTTCCTGGAACTCGAGCCATCCCAGCAGACCCGCCTGTCGCGGCATCCGTGCAACTCGCAGCTCGGCGTCGACACCGTGGTGGGATCGCGGGTGCCGGACGCGCAGAGCAAGTTCCGCCTGCGCATCGGTTCCATGACACTCGCGCAGTACGAACGCTTCCTGCCCGGCCAACCCGATTTCAACGCCCTCGTGGACTGGGTGCGCAGCTACCTGGGCATCGAGTACGCCTGGGACTTCGAGCTGGTGCTGCAGCGCGAGGAAGTCCCCGGCACGCGCCTGGGCGGCGCAACCCGCCTGGGCTGGACCAGCTGGATGCTGGACGGCCCCGCGCCCCGCGACGCGGACGACTTCCGCATCGACCCGGAAAGCTGGCTGCAGTCGCGCGGCCGCCCGGTCAGGGCCCAGGCCGCCACGCCGCGGCCCGCATAGCCGGGCACCTCCTCGTCCAGCCTTCCAGCTTCAACCGTACTTTCTCTTCAACACACCGCCTTCACGCCCATGTCAGAGATCAGCCGCCTTGCCCTGTTCGGAAAACTCAACCCTTTGCTCTTCAAGTCGCTGGAGGGCGCCACGGTGTTCTGCAAGCTGCGGGGCAACCCGTACGTGGAACTGGTGCACTGGCTGCACCAGTTGCTGCAGGAAAACGATTCCGACCTGCTCAGGGTGTTCCGCCACTTCGAGGTGGATGCAGAGCAGCTTGCCGCGGACGTGCTGCGCAGCCTCGACCGGCTGCCCCGCGGTGCCACGGCGATCTCCGACTTCTCCGACCAGATCGAGATGTCGATCGAGCGCGGCTGGGTGTATGCCACGCTGATGTTCAACGAATCGCAGATCCGCAGCGCCTACTGGCTCTCCGGCATGCTGCGCACCCGCACCCTCGCCAATGAGCTGCGGTCCATTTCAAAGGAATTCGAGAAAATCAGCGAGCCCGGCCTGAGCGACGCATTCCCCAAGGTCTTGCCCCTGTCGCCAGAGGCCAAGCTCCAGGCGGCCGATGGCTCCGGCCTGCAAGGCACGCCCGGCGAGGCGAGCGGCGCGACATCGCCGCTGGGCGCTGGCAAGCAGGAAGCCCTGCAGCGCTACACCGTCGATCTGACCGAGCGCGCCCGCAATGGCGAGCTCGACCCGGTCACCGGGCGCGACGAGGAAGTGCGCCAGATGATCGACATCCTCATGCGCAGGCGGCAGAACAACCCCATCCTCGTGGGCGAGGCCGGCGTCGGCAAAACGGCGGTGGTCGAAGGCCTGGCGCTGCGCATCGCGTCGGACGACGTTCCGCCGCCGCTGCGCGGCGTGCAACTGCGCGTGATGGACGTCGGGCTGCTGCAGGCCGGCGCCAGCATGAAGGGCGAGTTCGAGAACCGCCTGCGCTCGCTGCTGGACGAAGTGCAGGCCAGCACGACGCCCATCGTGTTGTTCATCGACGAAGTCCACACGCTGATCGGCGCCGGCGGCCAGGCAGGCACCGGGGACGCGGCCAACCTGCTCAAGCCGGCGCTGGCGCGCGGCGTGCTGCGCACCATCGGTGCGACCACCTGGGCCGAATACAAGAAGTACATCGAAAAAGACCCGGCCCTCACACGCCGGTTCCAGCTGGTGCACATCCACGAGCCCGACGAACCCAAGGCCGTGCACATGCTGCGCGGCGTGGCCGCCAAACTCGAAGCGCACCACAAGGTGCGGATCGCCGACGAGGCCGTGGTGGCGGCGGTGAGCCTTTCGCACCGCTACATTCCGTCGCGCCAGCTGCCCGACAAGGCCGTGAGCCTGATGGACACCGCATGCTCGCGCGTCGCGATGGCCCTGACCTCCACGCCAGCGCGCCTGGAATCCGTGACCCGGCAGCAAGAGGCGATCCGGGTGGAGCTCGACGTGGTCGAGCGCGAGGCGTCCCTCGGCGTCACCGATGCCGGCCGCCTCGATGAACTGGCGGCCTCGCTCGAGCGCCTGCAGCAGGAACACGACACCCTGGCCGAGCGGCTGTCCCGCGAAAGCGAACTGGCCCAGCGCATCGTCGACGCAGAGAACGCGCTGATGGCCGCACGCACCGCCCGCGCGCCAAAAGAAACCGCCGCCCAGGCAGCGTCCACCGACGCGGCCCCCAACGGTACTGGCACCGGCAATGGCACCGAAGCCGGCGCGGCAGCAGCGGCAGCGCCCTCCCCGGCGGCGGCCCCGGCCCAGCCCGCGGTCACCGCGGCGGAGCTCGAAGCGCTGCGCAAGGAACTGCTGGCCCTGCAAGGCGACGACCCGCTGCTGCACCCCGTGGTCGACGCGGGCGTGGTCGCGGAGGTCGTGGCCGAGTGGACCGGCATCCCGGTGGGCCGCATGGTGCGCGACGAAGTGCAGTCGGTCCTGACCCTGACCGAGACGCTGGAAAAACGCGTGATCGGCCAGCGCCACGGGCTGGAGGCCATCACCCGCCGCATCCAGACCGCGCGCGCGCAACTGGACAACCCCGGAAAGCCCATCGGCGTGTTCCTGCTGGCAGGCCCTTCGGGCGTGGGCAAGACCGAAACCGCGCTGTCCCTGGCCGAGGCGCTGTACGGCGGTGAGCAGAACCTCATCACCATCAACATGAGCGAGTTCCAGGAAGCGCACACCGTGTCCACGCTCAAGGGCGCGCCGCCCGGCTACGTGGGCTACGGCGAGGGCGGCGTGCTGACCGAGGCCGTGCGCCGCAGGCCCTACAGCGTGGTGCTGCTCGACGAGATCGAGAAGGCCCACTCCGACGTGCACGAAATGTTCTTCCAGGTGTTCGACAAGGGCTGGATGGAAGACGGCGAAGGCCGCTACATCGACTTCAAGAACACCGTGATCATCCTGACCTCCAACGTGGGCTCCGAGCTCATCGCGGGCATGTGCAACGACCCGGACCTGATCCCCGGCCCCGAGGCACTGACCAAGGCCGTGCGCCAGCCGCTGCTCGACAAGTTCCCGGCCGCGCTGCTGGGCCGCCTGACGGTGGTGCCCTACTACCCGATCTCCGATGCGATGCTCGAGCAGATCATCCGCCTGCAGCTGCGCCGCATCCAGAACCGCATCGAGGCCAACCACGGCGCGCAGTTCCACTTCGACGACAGCGCGGTGCAACTGATCCGCGAGCGCTGCAGCGAGGTCGAATCCGGCGCCCGCATGATCGACGCGATCCTGACGCAGAACCTGCTGCCCCGCCTGGCCATGGAGTTCCTGCAGGCGTCGGTGGATGCCCACTCCATCGCCAGCATCGACGTGAGCGCGGCCGACAACGACTTCGTCATCCGCTACGCCTGAGTCCGAACGCCCTCCCCTTCGACGCCCAAGCCACCATGCCCATCGTCCGCCTGCTCCGCGCTCCCTCCCCTCCCCGCGCCGCGCGCGCCCTGCCCGGCCCTGCACCGCAGCACAGCGGGGCGCGCCGCGCGAGCGGTCGAAGAACCCGCGGCGCGCAGGCCGCCCTGGTGGCGGCTCTGGCGCTCGCGCCCGTGTGGGCGCTGGCACAGGCCGGGATGCTCGGCAACATCGGCCGCGCGGGCGAGGTGATGAGCCGTGGAGAAAGCGCGGTGTCCACCGGCCAGCAGGTGATGTCCACCGGCGGCCAGGTCATGGACGCCGGCCGCCAGGCCTGGAACAACCGCAACGGCACGCCGTTCCAGGCCCCCACCGGGCCTGCGGTGATGGCCCGCGACGAGGGCGGCCCCCTGCGGCTCATCGCGGCGCTGGAGCGCGGCGCCGGCGACCCCATGGCCGCTGGCAACACCCTCGTGGCCTTGCTGGACCAGGGCGCCTACTTCATACAGCGGCAGGCCGCGCACGTGACGCCTGCGCAAGACCAGTTGCTGGCCACGCCCCGCGCGGACAGCTCCGCCGTGTCCATCGACCTTCCGTCGTCGCCCCCGGGCACGCTGTTCGACCTGGGCTCGGGCCGTGCGCGCGCGTCGGGCCCGGGCGTGAAGATCTTCGCGCTGTCCGTGCACACCCACCTGCCGCGCCGCGCCGGCCGCAGGGCGCTGGATGCGATCGAGCAGCACGCCATGCTCACCACCAGCTCGGTGCAGATGGAATGGCCGCTGCAGCCGGACCTGGCCATGGAGCCCGTGGGCGGCAAGCTGCTGGTGTGGGCCAGCGAAGCCGGCGCGGCGTTCCCCGCCGGGTTCGGTGCGGACGGCAGGCTCTTTACCGCGGACGACCCCATGGTGCGGCTGCCACGCGGCTACACCGTGGTGACGCTGGACAGCCGTGGCTTCAGCTTCGACCGCAGCCGCGAGATCGCGCTGTCCCAGTACGGCGTGCAGTCCACCACCGACATCGACCTGTCCCGGCTGGCCCCCGGCGACGCTTTCAAGGCCTTCACCAGCGTGATGCAGGAGCGCTACCCTTTCCGCGGCGCGCAGCCCATGGACTGGGGGCGCCTGCACGGTGATCTGGCGGACAAGGTCCGCCAGGCGGGTGACCAGAAGGATCGCCTGGCGATGGGCCAGATCTACGCCGACATCGGGGCCCGCCTGCAGGACGGCCTGTTCCGGGTCGATGTGCGCGGGGCGGGCGGGTCGCCAGGACTTGCCGCCGGGCTCGATACGGGCCTGGCCGGGCAATGGCAGCCACGCGGCATCACCCCGCTGCCGCTGCCGGGCGTCTGGTGGCTGCCCGACGGGCGGGCCATGGTCGGCAGCGTCGCGCCGCGTTCTGCGGCAGAGCTGGCCGGGCTGCGCCCGGGTGCGGAGATCGTGGAAGTCAACGGCGAGAGCATCGCGCACTACATAGGCCGTGCGTCGCGCTACTCCAACCGGGCCACCGAGGCCAGCCGGCGCCACGATGCCCTCAAGCTCATGGCCTACGAGCGCGAAGCCATGGTCCTCAAGGTGCGGCAGGACGGCAAGGACCAGACCATCGATCTGCGGCAACGCATGGCCGAGCGGCCACAGTCGGCGGGCACGCCGCCCAACAATGAGTCGCTCTCGGGATTTCAGCTGCGCAGCCAGTCGGGCCGCCAGTATGGGTACATCGCGCTCAGCTCTTTCGCCGACGGCGGCGGCAACCTGGACGTGTGGGAGCGCAGCCTGGCCACGGTGAACCAGGCGCGGCTGCCCGGCCTCATCCTGGACTTGCGGGGCGCCAACCACGGCGCGTACCAGCTGGTTCCCCACTATGCCGCGTCGTTCTTCTCGTACGACCGCCCGCTCAGGCTGCAGGGCTATGCGCAGCGGCAGGTGGACGCGACCGCCAAGGTGTGGCGCACCCGGGGCAGCCTGGGCCTGCCACCGCAGCTGCCGCTGTTCACCCAGGGCGCGGGCTACTACAGCGCGCCGCTGGTGCTGCTGACAGGCCCGGACTGCACGGGCCCCTGCGAAATGTTCTCGGTCTGGCTGCAAAAGGCCGGCCGCGCGCATGTGGTGGCCACGGAAGCGACGCCCGGGGCGGTCGGCATGACCACCCGCGTCCTGCTGCCCGGCGACATCGTCGTGCACGCCCCCACCGTGGCCGAAATCGGCGCCAACGGCGAGCACTATGTGTTCGCCAAGGGCGTCGAGCCCAACCTGCGGGTACCCGTGGATGCCGGGTTCGTCCAGCGCGCCATGACAGGCGGCGACCCCGTGCTGGACGCCGCCGTGCAGTGGCTCGATGGCAGGCCCCAGGGCCGCTGAACGGCATCGCCGCCGCGGCGGCTTCTTCCCCCTGAAAAACCGCCCGCGCTCCTGCGGGACCGCGGGCAAGCGAAAATAGAGCATGCCCCTCATCCCCGAATTCCACGCCCCCACCCGCCACACCGATCCGGCCGAAGCGCTGGCCCAGGTGCAGCGCATCTATCAACAGCAGATCGGCCACCTGCGCGAGGCCATGCAGCGCTTCGTGGCGGGCGAGACGCCCACCAGTGCGGTGCGGGCCTTCTACCCCTTCGTGCGGGTGCACACCACCACCGTGGCGCGGGCGGATTCCAAGCTCGCCTACGGCTTTGTCGAGGGCCCGGGGCGGTATGAGACCACGCTGACCCGGCCCGACCTGTTCGCCCGGTACTACGCCGAGCAGTTCCGCCTGCTGCGGGCCAGCCACAACGTCGAGCTGGAGGTGGGCACCAGCGCCCACCCCATCCCCATCCACTTCTCGTTCGCCGAGCACGACCACATCGAAGGCACGCTCACGGCCGAGCGCCGCATGCTGATGCGCGACGTGTTCGACCTGCCCGACCTGGCTGCCATGGACGACGGCATCGCCAACGGCACCTGGCAGGCACGCCCGGGCGAGGCGCAGCCGCTGTCGCTGTTCACCGCGCCGCGCGTGGACTATTCGCTGCACCGCCTGCGCCACTACACCGGCACGGCGCCCGAGTGGTTCCAGAACTTCGTGCTGTTCACCAACTACCAGTTCTACATCGACGAGTTCGTGCGCCTGGGCCACTCGGAAATGGCCAAGCCCGACAGCGAGTACGTGGCCTTCATCGAGCCCGGCAACGTGGTCACCCGCCGCACCGGCCTGCCCGCGCAGCCCGGCGACGAGCTGGGCAACGCCCCGCCGCGCCTGCCGCAGATGCCCGGCTACCACCTGGTGCGCAAGGACGCGAGCGGCATCAGCATGGTCAACATCGGCGTGGGCCCGGCCAATGCCAAGACCATCACCGACCACATCGCCGTGCTGCGCCCGCACGCCTGGATGATGCTGGGCCACTGCGCCGGCCTGCGCAACAGCCAGCAGCTGGGGGACTACGTGCTGGCCCACGCCTATGTGCGCGAGGACCACGTGCTGGACGAGGAACTGCCGCTGTGGGTGCCCATCCCGGCGCTGGCCGAGATCCAGATGGCGCTGCAGCAAGCCGTGGCCGACGTGGCCCAGGTGCCCGAAGACCAGCTCAAGCGCATCATGCGCACGGGCACCGTGGCCAGCACCGACAACCGCAACTGGGAGCTGCTGCCCGACAACATGCCCCAGCGCCGCTTCAGCCAAAGCCGCGCCGTGGCGCTGGACATGGAAAGCGCCACCATCGCGGCCAACGGCTTCCGCTTTCGGGTGCCCTACGGCACGCTGCTGTGCGTGAGCGACAAGCCCCTGCATGGCGAGATCAAGCTGCCCGGCATGGCCAACCACTTCTACCGCGAGCGGGTGGACCAGCACTTGCGCATCGGCATGCGGGCCATCGAGATCCTGCGCAACGGCGGGGTGGACCGCCTGCACAGCCGCAAGCTGCGCAGCTTCGCCGAGGTGGCTTTCCAGTGAGTTTGCGGTGGGGCGTGGGGGAAGGCGCCTACACTTGCTCACACACTGCGTGAAAGCGCCCTCACTGAATGCATCTATTGAACTCCCCCCAACGCGCACATCGAAAAACATGGGGGGTAGTTGCAGCGTTGACGGGCCTCTTGGCTGCCAGTGGGCTCCACGCCTGGGCCGCAAGCCCTCCGGCCACGGCCAGCCCGACGCAGCCCACGCCCTCGCAGGTACGGCACCATGCAGACCACAGCATCGCCGTTCCCTTCGAGGCCAACCAGGGCCAGTTTGCACCCGAGGTGGCCTTCGGTGCACGAACATTTGCCGGTGCTCTCTACATCACCAAGGACGGCACCATAGTCCACGCTCTGGCCGGCCGGGCCACTGAGCCAATGCCCCGGTCCGCGGCCAGCCACGGCGCTGCCGCGCCAGCGCAGCGTGGGCCCGGCTGGGCCTTGGTGGAAAAGCTGGACGGCACGCCAGCGCTGGCACCTTCGGGCCTGAATCCCAGCCCGGTGCGGGTCAACCGCTTTCAGGGCTCCAACCCCGCGCACTGGCCGACGGACATCGCGACCTTCTCCAGCATCGCCCTGGGCGACGCCTGGCCGGGCATCAGCGTCTCTCTGGCCGCGCGCGGCAGCAATGTGGAGAAACTCTTCACGGTCGCCCCCGGTGCCGATCCGGGCAGCATCAGCCTGTCCATCGAGGGAACAACAGCGGGCTTGCGCCTGGCGCCCGATGGTGCGCTCATGGCCGCCACGGGCCATGGCGAGGTGGCGTTCACCGCACCGATCGCCTTCCAGCTCGACACCACCGGTCGACGCGTCGAGGTGCCAGTGCACTATGCGTTGCTGGCCGACCGCACGGGCTACCGCTTCCAGGTGGGCGACTATGACCGCTCTCGCGCCCTCGTGATCGACCCGCTGCTGCAGGCCACTTACCTGGGCGGCGGTGCCGCCGACGAGGCGCTCACCATCGCGCGAGACGCGGCCGGCAATATTCTGGTCGGCGGCTTCACAGGAAGCACCCCTTTTCCCGGCACGACCGGTGGGATGCAACCCGCCTTGGTCGGAAGCACGGACGGCTATGTCAGCAAGTTCAGCAGCGACCTCACGACCTTGCTGCAGACCACCTACCTGGGCGGCAGCGGCGATGACCAGATCCGCAGCATGCGCCTGGACGCGGCGGGCAACATCTATGTGGGGGGCAACACCTCCTCGACCAACTTTCCGGGTACCGCTGGCGGATTGCAGCCTGCGAAGGCAGGGGGCATGGATGCATTCCTCGCCAAGCTGAGCGGCGACATGGCCACGCTGCAACAGGCCACCTACCTGGGCGGCGGCGGGGACGAGTCGGACGGCGGCATCGTATCCATCGTGTTCGACGCCGGTGGCAACCTCCTGGTGGCCGGTACCACGCAGTCGGGTGATTTTCCGGGCAGGACCGGCGGCGGACGGCCGAACCACGCCGGCGCCCGCGATGCCTTCGTTTCCCGCATTGCGCCCGACCTGAAGACGCTCCTGCAGTCCACCTACTACGGCGGCAGCGGACTCGATTTCGCGTCGGTCATTGCGATCGACGGCAGCGGCAAGGTGCTGATCACAGGCACCCACTGGTCTACCGATCTCCCCATGACCGCAGGCGGTGCCCAGCCTGCGCACGGCGGGCGCTACGACGGCTACGTCGCCCGTTTCAGCGCCGATCTGACCTCGCTGGAACAGGCCACCTACTTCGGCGGCACCATGGACGAGAACACGGCCACCATGGCCGTCGACAGCGCCGGCCACGTATTCATCGCGGGTTACACCGCAAGCCCCAACCTGCCAGCGGCCGGAGCGGCTCAAAGCGCCCTTGGCGGCAGCGTGGACGTCTTCGTCGCCCGGCTGAGCCCTGACCTGACCGCGGTGCAAAAGGTCACTTACTACGGCGGCAACGGCTTCGACCTGGCCTCCACCATGGTGATCGACGCGGCCGGCAATGTCATCGTCGCCGGAACCGGTGAATCGACCAATCTGCCGGGAACCGCCGGTGGATACCAGTCCGTGTACCGGGGCTCCAGCGACGGGCTCATTGCCAAATTCAACAACGACCTCACGGTGTTGACCCAGGCCACCTATTTCGGCGGCAGCGGCCGGGAGGACATCCCTGCGATCCTGATCGATGGCGGTGGCAACTACGTCATTGCGGGTACCACGGCATCGAACAACCTGACGGGTACCACGGGCGGCGCCCAGCCAGTCTTCGGCGGCGGCGCCCGAGACGCCTTCGTGGCCCGATTCACGGCCAACCTGCTGGCCAACCCCGTCGTGACCGCAACGGCGGGCAGCCACGGCAGCGTGAACCCCGCCAGCCAGAGCGCGCTGCCGGGGCGCCCGGCCACGGTCACGGTGACGGCGGATTCCGGTTATGTCGCGAGCGCCACCGGGTGCGGCGGCACTCTGGCAGGAACGGTCTACACCACGGCGAACGTCACGGCAGATTGCAGCGTCACGGCCACTTTTCTGCTCGTGCAAACGATCAGCATCGGGCCCTTGCCGACGGTGCCAGCCTTTCGGGCAGGCACGAGCTTCGTACTTCCTGCAGCCACCAGCAGCTCAGGCCTGCCGGTCACCTACACCAGCACCACGCCAGCCATCTGTACGGTCGCGGGCACCACGGTCACCATGGTCGGTGCGGGCACCTGCGGGATCATCGCGACACAGGCGGGCAACGGGGCCTACGCGGCGGCGACGGCCAACCTGAACCTGGTATTGGCAGCTGCCGAGCCCGTCGGAATCCCCGCACTGTCGCCCTACGGTGTGGTCGCCATGTCGCTTTTGCTGTCGGGCCTCGCCTGGCGCAGACGGCGTGCTGACCGATAGGCCCAAGGCAGCTCCATCGACAATGCTACTGAATTAGGAGCTGCTTGCCCTTTCGTATACTGCCCGGACGTTCAATCTGATGCGCTGACGATGGCATGCACCCTTTCATTCATTGCACGGACCGAGCGCTGTGGCGGCAAGGTCGGGGTCGCCCGGGAACGGCGCCACGCCCGCACTGTCTGGCAACACGCGGGTGTTTCCAGTCCCCACCACACCGACGACCTCGCCGTCGGTGGGACGCGCACCGGCCCGGCGCAACGCCAGCGATGCCGTAGCCCGCGCAGTGGTGCCACGTGGGATTGCAGCCAACCGGACCGGGGCCGCAGCAGATGCCACTAGACTTCCTCACGCTCATGACCGCGATGGCGGCCAACCTGTTCATGATCTCGGCCGCGCTGCCGCTGATCATGGGCCGGGACGTGAGCCGGGCGGCGCGCCACGTGCAGGCCAGCCTGCTGCTGCAGGCGCTGGCCTGGGCGGCGATCATCGCGTCGAGCTCGCTGTGGGACCGCACGCTGTCCACCATCTCCATCGCCTGCAACGCCGCCGCGCAGTGGATGCTGTACCGGGCGCTGGAAGAGTGGCTGGGGCCGCGCCCGCTGCGCCGGGTGCTGCTGGCGCTGGTGGTCGCCGCACCACTGGGCTACGCGCTCGGCTTCGACCACTATGCCTGGCGCGTGGGCTGGGCCAACGGGCTCATGGCCGCCATCCTGTGCATCGTGGCGCGCGCCACGCTGTACCCGCTGATCCTGGCCGACGTGCGCTGGCGCAGCGTGCTGCTGGGCTGCCTGCTCACGTCCGCGGTGTTCACCCTGGCGCGCGGGCTGCTGGGCGCCTTCACCGACCAGTACCCGAGCTTTCGCTCGCCGCACCCGATCAACCTGGCCGCGGCCCTGGCGACCAACGTGAGCCTGGTGCTGGGCACCGTGGCCGTGCTGGTGGCCTGGCGCTACGAGGCCGAGCAGAAGCTGCGCACGCTGGCCATGACCGACGGCCTGACCGGGCTGCTCAACCGGCGCGGCTTCGCCAACCAGGGCGACAACCTGCTCGCCCACGCGTGGCGCCACCGGCTGCCGCTGACCGCGCTGATGCTGGACCTGGACCACTTCAAGCAGATCAACGACACCCACGGCCACGACGCGGGCGACCGCGCGCTGCAGCTGTTCGCGCGCCTCTTGGGCGACACCTGCCGCAGCGGCGATTTGATCGCCCGGCTGGGCGGCGAGGAGTTTGCCGTGCTGATGCTGCACAACACGGCCGCTGCGGGCGTGGCCTTCGACCGGCGCCTGCGCCACCGGCTGCACGATGCGAGTGCGGCCGAACTGGGCTTCGTGCTGGACTACAGCGTGGGCATGGCCGCCCTGGTGCCCGGCGAGGCCAGCCTGGCCGCGCTGATGGCCCGCGCCGACGGCGCGCTGTACGAGGCCAAGACCGCGGGCCGGGGGCGCCTGATGGCGGCACCGTAGTGCTGGGGCATGGCGCTACGCTATTGATAGCGCCTGGCGCGCTCCCATCCAGCGGTAGAGGCGTTTTTCCCGCTCAACATCCGGAACGGCGGCGGCGCTGGAACCTGCGGGGCATGCAGGTGGCATGCGGATCGCAGACGCGGGCACGGACCGGCGCCCGCAGGGTCAGCCTCAGGGCTTGATCAGCCCCGCCACGTCCCGCGCGGCACCGGCAGGTTCCTGCAGCAGGTGCGCGATCACGCTGCGCCGGTCGGCCTCGGTGCGCTGCTGCGACAGGAAGCGCTTGCCCACCAGCCGGTCCACCAAGACCTCGAACCCCACCAGCCGTGCCGCCGCCTCATCGATGAAGGCCGGCTGCGCATCGCCGATGGACCAGGGCTGCGCGCGGCCGCCTTCCTGCGCCGCGGCCAGCGCCCCCAGGTGGGTGCGCATCCAGCCGGCATCGTCCACCCAATGCAGGCGGCCACGGGCCTCGGCGGCGGCGTAGTTCCAGCTGGGTGCCAGGCGCCCGCTGCGCTGGCCGTTCACGTACCAGCGCGGCGAGATGTAGGCATTGGGGCTCTGGAACACCGCCAGCACCTCGGCACCGTCCGGCACCGACTGCGCCATGCCGTGCCGCCGCGCCACATGGCCGCGCAGGCGCACGGCGCCGCCCGGTTCTGCCACCACCTCCAGCGGCAGCAGGTCGGCCTGCAGCCCCGCGCCATCCGGTAGCGCAGGCAAGGTGGACAGCGTGACCACGGTGGCCAGCGGGTGGGCGCGCATCAGCGCGTGCAGTTCGCTCGGGTCGTCGGCTTGGAAGAGGGGCTGGCTGTGCATGGTTGTGGATTCAGATTCAGGTGGGGGTTTGCATGGCGGTCCGAAACAGGCGGCGTCGACGGGTTCAATCTGGCACCGTGCCGGCCCGCGCCCAGCGGGGCATAGCGCCCACTGCCTGCATGCGGGGAACGACAGCGCGGTGCCGCAGACCACTCCAACGCGGGTCTCATGGCATGCGGCGCGATGGGGCATGGGATGGCGTGGCAGGGCCTATGCCACGCACCATGCCGCAGGCCAGCGCCGGCGGCCGTCGCGGGCGCGACGCACGGGTGCCATGCCCGGGGCGCCCGCATCGCACACAATCGGTGCATGACCTCCGCACTCTTTGAAGTTGAGCAACTGCGCAAACGCTACGGCGAGACAACCGTGGTGAACGATGTCTCCTTTGCCATCGCCCCGGGCGAATGCCTGGGCGTGATCGGGCCCAACGGCGCGGGCAAGACCACCACCATCCGCATGTGCCTGGGCCTCACGGCGCCGGACGGCGGGGCGGTGCGCTTTTTTGCCGAGCCCGGCGCGCAGGCCCTGCATATGCCGCGCGACGCACTGGCCATCAAGGCGCAGCTGGGCGTGGTCACGCAGTTCGACACGCTGGACCCGGACTTCACCTGCGCCGAGAACCTGCGCGTGTTCGGCCGCTACTTCGGCCTCAAGGGCGCGATGATGGACGAGCGGGTGCCGCGCCTGCTCGACTTCGCCGCCCTCACGCACAAGGCCCACGCCAAGCCCGGGGAGCTGTCGGGCGGCATGAAGCGGCGCCTGAGCCTGGCCCGCGCCCTCGTCAACGACCCGCGCCTCTTGCTGCTGGACGAGCCCACCACCGGCCTCGACCCCCAGGCCCGCCACCTGATGTGGGAGCGCCTGCAACTGCTGCTGCAGCAGGGCAAGTCCATCCTGCTGACCACCCACTTCATGGACGAGGCCGAGCGCCTGTGCTCGCGCCTGTTGGTGCTGGACCACGGCAAGAAGATCGCCGAAGGCCGCCCGCGCGAGCTGATCGCCCAGCACCTGGAGCCCGACGTTGTGGAGGTCTTCGGCCTGGGCGCGGTGGCGCTGGCCGAGGACGCCGCGCTGCGCGCCCTGGCGGCGCGCGTGGAGATCAGCGGCGAGACGGTGTTCTTCTACACCCAGAACGCCCAGCCGCTGCTGCAGGCGCTGGGCGCGCACCCGCACCTGCGCACGCTGCACCGGCCGGCGAACCTGGAGGACCTGTTCCTGAAACTCACGGGCCGCCAGATCCGCGAGGACGGTTGACAGCGATTGCTACTGATCTAGTAGCAAACAAAGGCCGACCACCCAGCGGTAGCGGCCTTTTTCACCACAACCGCCCGCTTACGCCACCCGTGGCTTGACCTTGCTGGCCGCGAGCTTGGCATTGGTGCGGGCCGTCTCCACATCGGACGCACGCGCCAGGGCCACGCCCATGCGGCGCTTGGCAAAGCTCTCGGGCTTGCCGAACAGGCGCAGGTCGGTGTCGGGCACGCGCAGCGCCTCGTCCACGCCGTCGAAGACGATGCCCTGGGCTTCCACGCCGCCGTAGATCACGGCGCTGGCGCCGGGGTTGCGCAGGCGGGTGTCCACCGGCAGGCCCAGGATGGCGCGGGCGTGCAGCTCGAACTCGCTCTGGTGCTGGGTGCACAGCGTGACCAGGCCCGTGTCGTGCGGGCGGGGGCTCACCTCGCTGAACCACACGTCCTGGCCCTTCACGAACAGCTCCACACCGAACAAGCCCTGGCCGCCGAGGTTGTCCGTCACGGCCTTGGCGATCTGGCGCGATTTTTCGAGCGCGGCCGGGTGCATGGGGTGGGGTTGCCAGCTTTCCACATAGTCGCCGCTCACCTGCACGTGGCCGATGGGGTCGCAGAAGTGGGTTTCGATCTGGCCGCTGGCGCCCACGGCACGCACCGTGAGCTGGGTGATCTCGTAGTCGAAGTCGATGAAGCCCTCGACGATCACACGCCCGTGGCTCACGCGGCCACCGGCCATGGCGTAATCCCAGGCCTTTTGCACGTCGGCGGGGCCGTCGATCTTGCTCTGCCCCTTGCCGGAGCTGCTCATCACGGGCTTGACGATGCAGGGGTAGCCGATGCCCTGGCCATTCTCGCCATCGATGGCCGCCTGCAGCTCTTGGAGCGAATTGCAGAACTTGTACGGGCTGGTGGGCAGGCCCAGCGTTTCGGCCGCCAGCACGCGGATGCCTTCGCGGTCCATGGTGAGGCGTGCGGCACGGGCGGTGGGGATCACGCGCACGGTGCCGGCGGCTTCGAGCTCTTCGAGCATGGGGGTGGCGATGGCCTCGATCTCCGGCACCACGAGGTGCGGGCGCTCGGCTTCGATCAGCGCCTTGAGCTGTGCGGGGTCGCTCATGGTGATGGTGCGCGCATGGTGCGCCACCTGCTGGCCGGGTGCGTCGTCGTAGCGGTCTACCGCGATGGTCTCCACGCCCAGGCGCTGCAGGGCGATGAGCACTTCCTTGCCCAGCTCGCCCGAGCCCAGCAGCATGACTTTGGTGGCATGGGGCGACAGGGGGGTTCCGAGGGTGGTCATGTCAGGCTTTCAGAAAATCGAAGGGTTGGGGGCTGCACCCACGCGCGCGGACTCGGTCGATGGGCTGGCGGGTCGGTGCAGGCGACTGTAATGCACCCGCCCGCCCCGCCGACCGCGCCCCGGTCGCGCAAGTGCTTGCGCCCCTGCCGCCCTTTTCCTACGATAGCGGCCTGCCCCGGCCCGCCGGACAGCCCCCCGCCACGCGCACCCACCCATGGAGCCCCCTTGACCTCCGGCGACCACGACCAGCTTTTCCTCCAGCGTCTGAACGACGTGATGCAGCGCATCGCCCACCAGGGCGACCTGCATGCCGTCGAACCCCTGATGGCCATGACCGGCCAGTTGCCCCCGCACAGCACCCTGGCCCAGCTGGCCGAATCGTTCGCCCACATGGTGGTCAAGCTGGAGGCGCGCGAGTTCGAGCTCGAATGCCGCATCGAGGACCTGGACCAGACCCGGCGCGAGCTGGAGCAGGCCAACCTGGACCCGCTCACCAACCTGCCCAACCGCATGATCGCCCGCGACCGCCTGCGCCAGGCCGTGGCCGACGCCCGCACGCGGCAGGTGCAGTTCTCGGTGTTCTTCCTGGACCTCGACCGGTTCAAGAAAGTCAACGACACCCTGGGCCACGCCGCGGGCGACGAGCTGCTGGTGCAGGTCACCCAGCGCCTGTCGGCCTGCCTGCAGGAGGGCGACACCCTGGCCCGCCTGGGCGGGGATGAGTTCCTGTGCGTACTGCCCCGGTGCGCCGAGGCCGCGGCAGCCCAGGCCATCGCCAGCCAGATGGTGGCCGCGCTCAACCAGCCGTTTCCGCTGGCGGCGGGACAGGCCGACATCGGCACCAGCATCGGCATCTCGCACTTCCCGGAGCATGGGCAGACGGTGGACGAGCTCATCGCGTTTGCCGACGCGGGCCTGTACGAGGCCAAGCACCGCGGGCGCAATGTGTGGGCTTACTCGCCCAAGCAGGCGCCACTGCGCACGGGCTGAGGCCGGCAACGCGCCGGCCTGCGTGCACGCCGCCCACCCCGGCGGCGGGCCCATAAAAAAATATTTTGCGCAGCCTGCATCCAAATGGCGTTCTCGTGGGTAGTACCTGCAGCAGCCGATCTTCACCGGCCGCTGTCCTTTCCACCCAACTGAAGAAAGAGAACGCCATGAACACCACCCTGACCTTGTCCTCGCGCACCCTGGCCATCGCTGGCGCCGTGACGGCCGCCGCCCTGCTGACGGCCTGCGGATCGATGTCCTCGTCTTCCGCATCGTCTTCGCGCCCCATGATGTATTCGCAAGACGGCCTGCCCGACACCATCAAGGTGCCCGCGGGCCACAAGGTCGCCATGGAAACCGTGGGTGTGGGCGAGATCACCTACGAATGCCGCGACAAGGCCAACGCCCCCGGCCAGACCGAATGGTTCTTCGTGGGCCCCAAGGCCGTGCTGAACGACCGCAGCGGCAAGCAAGTGGGCACCTACTACGGCCCGCCCGCCACGTGGGAATCGCAAGACGGCTCCAAGCTCACGGCCACCCAGCTGGCCGTGGCGCCATCGGGCACCGGCAACCTGCCCTACCAGCTGGTCAAGGCCAACCCGGCCATGGGCTCGGGCGCGATGACGGGCGTGACCTACATCCAGCGCGTGGCCCTCAAGGGCGGCGTGGCGCCTGCCGCAGCCTGCACGGCCACGAACAAGGGCGAGCGCCAGATCGTGAAGTACCAGGCCGACTACATCTTCTGGAAGGCCGCGTAAGCCTGCGCCCCACCGCAGCCCGGCGGGGCCGCCCACTAATTCCCTTGGGCTGCGCAGGACTGCGCGGGTGTGGGGCGCATTGCCCGGTACGATGTGTGCCGCCGGGGCTTCCCCGGCAGACCCACCCATCCCGCCGACGCGCCCCCACACCTGCCCACCGTGCCCCACGAGCCGCCTGTTGACCTCGACTACGAAGCCACGCTGGCCGCCTGCGCGGCCGGCGACCGCCAGGCCATGCGCAGGCTCTATGAACACGAAGGCGCCCGGCTCCTGGGCGTGGCGCTGCGCATCGTGCGGCAGCGCGCCCTGGCGGAGGACATCGTGCACGACGCCTGCCTGAACATCTGGACCCGCGCTGCCAGCTTCGACGCCCAGCGCGGCAGCGCGCGCGGCTGGATCTACAGCGTGGTGCGCAACCTGGCGCTCAACGCCGTACGCGACGCGGGCCGCCATGCCGATGTGGACGACGACACCACCCAAGCGCTGCAGGACGCGCAGGCCGCACTCGCCCACCGCGAGGTGGCCGAGGCTTTCGAGCTGAACGCCAGCCTGGGCCGTCTGCAGCACTGCCTGGAAGCGCTGGACCCCGCGCGCCGCAATTGCGTGCTGCACGCCTACGTGGACGGCTGCTCCCACGGTGAGATCGCCGAGCGCCTGGGCGCACCGCTGGGCACCGTCAAGGCCTGGATACGGCGCAGCCTCACCTCGCTGCGGGAGTGCATGGCATGACCGGGCCCACGGACACCCACACGGACAACGCGGCACTTCTGCCACCGCAGGACGATGACACCCTGGCCGGCGAGTACGTGCTGGGCACCCTGCCCGCCGCCGCGCGCCGCGCGCTGGAGCAGCGCCTGCCCACCGACCCTGCGCTGCAGCACGCCGTGCTGGCCTGGGAGGCCCGGCTGCACCCGCTGACCCAATTGGCCGAGCCCATCGCACCGCCGCCCGCGCTGTGGGCGCGCATCGATGCGTCCCTGCAGGCCGCCCGCCCGGACACCGTGGCCGCGCCCCAGGCCACCGCCCCGCGCGGTGCCCGCACCAACCCCGCCAAGTCCGCATCGGCCTGGTGGAACCACCTGGGCCTGTGGCGTGCGCTGGCCGGATCGGGCTTTGCGATGGCCGCCGTGCTCGCTGCCGTGCTCGTCACCCGCACCGCCCCGCAGGTCGCGCCCACGCAGTTCATGGTGGTGCTGGTGGCGCCGCAGGACAAGGCACCGGGCTGGGTGGTGCAGGCCAGCGCGCCGCGCACCATCAGCCTCATCCCGCTGGGCGTGGCCGAAGTGCCCGCCGGCAAGGCGCTCGAATTCTGGACCAAGGCCGACGACTGGAACGGCCCCGTCTCCCTGGGCCTGGTGCAGCCGGGCCAGCCGCTGCAGTTGCAGCTCGACAAGCTCCCGCCGCTGCAGCCCAACCAGCTCTTCGAGCTGACCCTGGAGCCACCCACAGGCTCCCCCATCGGCAAACCCACCGGCCCGATCCAGTTCATCGGCCGCGCAGTCAAGGTGCTTTGACGGCTTGGGTCATTGACGTAACCAGTCGCCCCCGCACCTAAAAAAAGCACGCTCTCAACCAGCGACCGCCGCGCAAGGGCCGCCCCGCCGCGCTGGCGGTGTCCCCCTTCCCGAATTGCGCAGCAATTCGAGAGAAAGGGGGAAGGCGCGAAGCGACTCAGGGGGTTAGTACTGTTTATACGGGAGGAACTTGCCCGACAGCACGACGTTCACGCGGTCGCCCTTGGGGTCGGCCTCGCGCTGGATGTCCATGCTGAAGTCGATGGCGCTCATGATGCCGTCGCCGAACTCCTCGTGGATCAGCTCCTTGATCGTGGTGCCGTACACGCTCACCACCTCGTACCAACGGTAGATCAGCGGGTCGGTCGGCACCGGTGTGGGCAGCGAGCCCTTGTAGGGCACCACCTGCAGCCACTTCTGCTCTTCGGACGAGAGGCCGAAGATCTTGCCCAGCACCTTGGCCTGCTCGGGCGTGGCGGTCATCTGGCCCAGGCACAGCGCGGTGGTCCATTCCTTGGACTGGCCCACCTTCTTGGCGATGGCGTGCCACTGCAGGCCTTTGGCGACCTTGGTGCTGATGATCTTTTCGGTGACGTCGGTGCGGTTCATGCGGTCTCCTCGGGGGGGGGTGAAAGGGCTGGAAGGGGTACGCCCAGCCACAAGCAATGCCCATGCCCGCACGCCGCGCGGCCCTGCCGCGCAGGTGCTGGCGGCCGCCGGGATGACGCCGCACAATAGGCGCATGCAGACCCCACCTTCGTCCCCCGCCCACGGCATCGCCGACGCGCCGCAAGAGCCCTCCCACTGGCGCCCGCCACACCTGTCGCCCCGCTGGTGGCCGGTGTTCCTGCGCAACCTGCTGGTGTGGCGCAAGCTGGCCATTCCCAGCCTCGTGGGCAACATCGCCGAGCCGCTGATGTGGCTGGTGGCCTTCGGCTACGGCATGGGGGCGCTGGTGGGCCAGGTGAACGTGGGCGGCGCGGGGGGCACCACCACGCAGGTGCCCTACATCCTGTTTTTGGCCAGCGGCTCGATCTGCATGAGCGCGATGAACGCGGCGAGCTTCGAGGCGCTGTACTCGGCCTTCTCGCGCATGCATGTGCAAAAGACCTGGGACGGCATCATGAACGCGCCCGTGAGCCTGGACGACGTGGTGCTGGCCGAGATGCTGTGGGCCGCCTTCAAGGCGCTGTTCACCGTGTCGGCCATCCTGTGCGTGATGCTGGCGCTGGGCATCAGCCACAGCCCCAGGCTGCTGGTGGCATGGCCGGTGCTGCTGTTCGTGGGGGTGATGTTCTCCAGCATCGCGCTCATCTTCAACGCGCTGGCCAAGGGCTACGACTTCTTCACGTACTACTTCACGCTGGTGCTCACGCCGATGATGTTCCTGTCGGGCGTGTTCTTCCCGCGCGAGCAGCTGCCGCCCATCGTGCGCGCGATCTCCGACTGGCTGCCGCTGACCAACGCGGTCGAGCTGGTGCGCCCGCTGTTCATGGACCAGTGGCCCGCCCACCCCTGGCGCCACGGGCTGGTGCTGGTGGTGACCACGGTGGTGGCGTTCTGGGTGGCGCTGGCGCTCACCCGCAAGCGCTTCAAAGCCTGACGCAGAGCCCGGCAGTCCACCACGACGCGGGCGCAGGCACCCGCGCGGTGGACCGTCAGCCCTTCACGCGGCGGCGCGCAGCAGGTCCACGGCCTTCTCGGCAATCATCACCGTGGGTGCATTGGTGTTGCCGCTCACGATGCGCGGCATGATGGACGCGTCCACCACGCGCAGGCCCGCCACGCCGTGCACGCGCAGCGCGCTGTCCACCACGTCCATCACGCCCGGCCCCATGCGGCAGGTGCCCACGGGGTGGTAGATGGTGTCGGCGTACTGGCGGATGAACTGCTCGATCTGCGCGTCGGTCTGTGCACCAGCGGACGCAGGCAGCTCCCGGGCGCCGTACTGCGCCAGGGCGGGCTGGGTGAGGATCTCGCGCAGGCGCTGAAAGCCCCGCACCATGCGCTGCATGTCGTCGGGGTCGGACAGGAAGCGCGGGTCCACCAGCGGCAGCGCCATCGGGTCCTTGCTGGCCAGCGTGACGGACCCGCGGCTTTTGGGCTGCAGCAGGCACACGTGGGCCGAGTAGCCGTGGCCCAGCACCGTCTTGCGGCCATGGTCCACCAGCTTGCCGACCACGAAGTGCAGCTGCAGGTCGGGCACCGGCTCGGTGGGGTCGCTCTTGATGAAGCCGCCCGCCTCGGCGAAGTTGGTGGTCAGCATGCCGGTGCGGTGCCGGCGCCATTCGGCAATGCCGCGCAGCGCGTTGAGCATGCCGGTGGGCGACAGGCCGAACAGGTCGCGGTGGTTGGGTGCGTCGAGCACCTGCACCACGTCCGGGTGGTCGTGCAGATGCGCGCCCACGCCGGGCAGGTGGTGCAGCACCGGGATGCCGTGCCGCTGCAGCTGCGCGCCCGGGCCCACGCCCGACAGCATGAGCAGCTGGGGCGACAGCAGCGCGCCCGCGCTCAGCAGCACCTCGCGTGCGGCCTTCACCTGGTGCAGCGCGCCTGCCTGGCGGTATTCCACGCCCACGGCGCGCTGGCCTTCGAACAGGATGCGCGTGGCGTGGGCGCTGGTGATGACCTGCAGGTTGGGCCGCGCCCGGTGCGGCGTGAGGTAGCCCTTGGATGCGCTGTGGCGCTCGCCGTTCTTGTGGGTGACCTGGTACAGGCCCACGCCTTCTTGCGTGGCGCCGTTGAAGTCGGTGTTGTGCGGGTGGCCGGCCTGCACGCCCGCCTGGGTGAACAGGTGGCTGAAGCGGTGCGGGCTGCGCAGGTCTGCCACGTTGAGCGGGCCACCCTGGCCGTGCCAGGCATCGGCGCCGCGCTCGTTGTGCTCGGCCTTCAGGAAGTACGGCTTCACCTCGTCCCAGCCCCAGCCCGGGTTGCCTTCGCTCGCCCAGTGGTCGTAGTCGGCCTGCTGGCCGCGCACGTAGATCATGGCGTTGATGGAGCTCGAGCCGCCCAGCACCTTGCCGCGCGGCTGGTAGCCCTGGCGGTTGTTGAGCGCGGGCTGCGGCGTGGTGTTGAAGCCCCAGCCGTTGAGTTCGAACTTCGCCATGACCGCCAGGCCCGCCGGGCAGTGGATGAGCACGCTGCTGTCGGCCGGGCCGGCTTCGAGCAGGCACACGCGCACGGCGGGGTCTTCGGTCAGCCGGCCGGCCAGCACCGAGCCCGCCGAGCCGCCGCCGATGACGATGTAGTCGAACAACATGGTGTCTGTCTCCTCCGCCCTGCGGTGCCGCGGGCGGTTTGTGTAGAGTGAAATGCGGTTCGCACACCCCTGCACACGGGCAGGGCGAATCCACGCCAGGCCACGATAACCGAACGGTCGTGCGATTCGCTTTACCATCCCGTCCATCCGTTTCACTTTGAAGAGAGCTCTCTATATGACGATTCAGACCGTTGGCATCATCGGCGCGGGCACCATGGGCAACGGCATTGCGCAGGCCTGCGCGGTGTCGGGCATTGACGTGGTGATGGTCGACATCTCCGATGCGGCAGTGCAAAAGGGCCTGGCGACCGTGGCCAGCAGCCTGGACCGCCTGATCAAGAAGGAAAAGATCAGCGCGGCCGACAAGGATGCGGCGCTGGCGCGCATCAAGACCTCCACCAGCTACGACGACCTCAAGGCCGCGCAGCTCGTGATCGAGGCCGCCACCGAGAACTACGAGCTCAAGCTCAAGATCCTGAAGCAGGTGGACGCCATCGTGGCGCCCGAGGTGCTGATCGCATCGAACACGTCTTCGATCTCCATCACCAAGCTGGCGGCTGCCACCAGCCGCGCAGACCGGTTCATCGGCATGCACTTCTTCAACCCCGTGCCGATGATGGCGCTGGTGGAGATCATCCGCGGCCTGCAGACCAGCGACGCCACGCACGACGCCGTCAAGGCCCTGGCCGAAGCCCTGGGCAAGAGCCCCATCACCGTGAAGAACGCGCCCGGCTTCGTGGTCAACCGCATCCTGGTGCCGATGATCAACGAGGCCTTCTTCGTGCTGGCCGAAGGCCTGGCCACGCCCGAGGACATCGACGCGGGCATGAAGCTCGGCTGCAACCAGCCCATCGGCCCGCTGGCGCTGGCCGACATGATCGGCCTGGACGTGTGCCTGGCCGTGATGGACGTGTACCTGACCGAGTTCGGCGACAGCAAGTACCGTCCGTGCCCGCTGCTCAAGGAGATGGTCGCGGCCGGCCGCCTGGGCCGCAAGACCGGGCGCGGCGTCTATAGCTATTGAGTGTTCGAAAGGCGCTGTCCCACGCGGGACGGCGCTCGGGTTTCATAGCGTTTTCAATGGCGGGCAAGGAGACACCAAGCCATGTCCATGCCCGCCAGCGCTCACACCATCATCCCCACCACGCCCCCGCCCGAGGGCTGCATCGACACCCAGGTGATCGGCCATGTGCTGCTCATCGGCATCAACCGCCCGGCCAAGCGCAATGGCTGGACGCCGCCCATGTTCCGCCAGCTGGCCGAAGCCTATACCCGGCTGGACGATGACCCCGAACTGCGCGTGGGCGTGCTCCATGCGTTCGGCGACCACTTCACCGCGGGCCTGGACCTGCCCGCCGTCAGCGCCTACATGCAGCGCGGCGAAAAGGCCATCCCCGAGGGCCTGGTGGAGCCGCACGACTACGGCCTGCCCGGCTACCGGCGCCGCACCAAGCCCATGGTGGTGGCGGTCAAGGGCATCTGCTTCACGGTGGGCATCGAGCTTATGCTGGGCGCGGACATCGTGGTCGCGGGTGACGACTGCCGCTTCTCGCAGATGGAGGTGCAGCGCGGCATCATGGCCACGGGCGGCGCCACGCTGCGCATGGCCGAGCGCGCAGGCACGGGCAACGCGCTGCTGCATTTGCTGACCGCCGATGAGTTCGGCAGCAGCGAGGCGTACCGCCTGAACTTCGTGCAGAAGGTGGTGCCCGCCGCGCAGGTGCTGGACGAGGCCATCGCCATCGCCCAGCGCATCGAGGCCCAGGCGCCGCGGGCCGTGGTGGCCACGCGGCTCAATGTGCTCAAGGCCATCGAGCAGGGGCAGGCCGCGGCGGTGGCCGAGTTCATCCCGGTGCAAAAGCAGCTCTCCAACAGCGAAGACGCGGCCGAGGGCGTGCGCGCGTTCGTGGAGCGGCGGCCTGCCCGCTTCACCGGCCGCTGAACGGCCCACGGCCTGGGCCCTCACCCCGGCCTTGGCCCGAGCCTGGGTCATTCGCGGCTTGCACCCGCACGCGCGCCGTGCGTGAATAGCACCTTCGCCCGCCCACCGGCAGACCCGGCCGCAAAACCGCACGGGCAACAAAAGATTACACAATTGAATTGCGCACAATTCAAATTCGCCGCACAATTCACCCCATGGCCCGCAGCAAACCCACCACCGACACCCCCAGCCCAGCCCTGCTGCGCCTGGACAACCAGGTGTGCTTCGCGCTGTATTCCGCCTCGCTGGCGATGACCAAGCTGTACAAGCCGCTGCTCGAAGCCATCGGCCTGACCTACCCCCAATACCTGGTGATGCTGGTGCTCTGGGAGCGCGACGGCGTCACCGTGTCCGAGCTGGGCGAGCGCCTGTTCCTCGACTCCGGCACGCTCACGCCGCTGCTCAAGCGCCTGGAAGCCTCGGGCCTGATTGCCCGCCTGCGCGACGTGCAGGACGAGCGCCGGGTGCGCATCACCCTCACCCCCGCTGGCCGTGCGCTGCGCCAGGGCGCAGAGGCCATCCCGCCCTGCGTGCTGGAAAGCAGCCAGTGCACCATCCCCGAGCTCACGGCCCTGACCACCGAACTCAAGCAACTGCGCGACCGGCTGGGCCAGCGCTGACGGCAGCGGCCCAATTTTTCATCGATTCCCTCCCCGCCCGCCTGTGGGCAACAACCTCAAAGGAAGACACCATGACGCAACTCGAAAAAGTCCTGTACACCGCCAAGGCCCACGTGACCGGTGGCCGTGATGGCGCCGCCAAGACCGACGACGGCCGCCTGGACGTCAAGCTGTCCTCGCCCGGCACCTCCGGCACGGGCACCAACCCCGAGCAGCTGTTCGCATCGGGCTACGCAGCCTGCTTCATCGGCGCGATGAAGGCCGTGGGCGGCAAGATCGGCATCCCGGTGCCGCAGGACGTGTCCATCGACGCCGAAGTCGACCTGGGCCCCATCCCGAACGCCTACGGCATCGCTGCCCGCCTGGCCATCAGCCTGCCCGGCCTGGACAAGGAAACCGCCCAGAAGCTGGTGGACGCAGCCCACCAAGTCTGCCCCTACTCCAACGCCACGCGCGGCAACATCGACGTGACCATCACGCTGGTGTAAAGACCATGCCGACGACCCCGCGGTGGCCGCACGCCGGCCGCGGCGGGGTGGTTGGCGTGCGCTCGCCAGTCTTGCCATGAACCGCTTGCTGATTCCCCGCATCGCCGTGGCCCTGGTGGCCATCGAGCATGCGTACATCCTGGTGCTGGAGATGTTCTTCTGGAACAAGCCTCTGGGCCTCAAGACCTTCAACCTGACCCAGGAGCTGGCCGACGCCACCGTGACGCTGGCGGCCAACCAGGGGCTGTACAACGGCTTCCTGGCCGCCGGCCTGTTCTGGGGCTTGTTCACCAACAACCGGCTGTTCAAGATCTTCTTTCTGGCCTGCGTGATCGTGGCCGGCGTGTTCGGCGGCGTGACCGCCGTGCCCAAGATCTTCTTCACCCAGGCGCTGCCGGCCATCATCGCCCTGGCCCTGGTGCTGGCGCTCGACAAACCGGCCGCACAGCGCAGCCTGTAAGCTTCGGCCACCCGCCAAAGCTATCAAAACAATAGCTGCCAGCGCTTGCACAACAAGCGGTGGCGGCTATTTTTCATGGCAACCACGTGCCTGCAAACTGGCAGTCAGCCACTGCAAACGGGCTGGGCCCTGTGCGCTGCCCCGTGCGTGCACACGCGGCCGGACACGAGCGGATACCGCAGGGCGTGGCCGTGTCGCCCACGCGCCCGGGCCTGGTTGAGCCGTGCAGCGGTTTGCGCTAGCGTGTGAGGATGAGCACCACCACCCTTCTCGTGCGCCAGGACCAGCTGGCCACCACCCGCCTGCACACCGTGAATGACGACGCACCGCTGGCCGACGGCCAGATCCGCGTGCGCGTCGACCAGTTCGCGCTGACCGCCAACAACATCACCTACGCCGCCATGGGCGAGATGCTGCAGTACTGGCAGTTCTACCCCAGCGGCGAGGCAGGCTGGGGCATCGTGCCGGTGTGGGGCTTCGGCACCGTGGTGCAGTCGCAGTGCGCCGACGTGGCGGTGGGCGAACGCCTGTACGGCTACTGGCCCATGGCCGACCAGGCCGTGCTGTCGCCGCACCGCATCACGCCCGCAGGCTTCGCCGACGGCGCGCCCCACCGCGCCAGCCTGCACGCGGTCTACAACCAGTACCTGCGCGCTGCCGCCGACCCGTTCTACCGCACCGACAACGAAGACGTGCAGGCGCTGCTGCGGCCGCTGTTCGTCACCTCGTGGCTCATCGACGACTTCCTGGACGACCAGCAGTTCTTCGGCGCGCGCCGCATGCTGCTGTCCAGCGCATCGAGCAAGACGGCGTACGGCACGGCCTTTCAGCTGGCGCAGCGCGACGGCATCGAGGTCATCGGCCTCACATCGCCGGGCAACGTGGCCTTTTGCGAAAGCCTGGGCTGCTACGACCGCGTGGTGACCTACGACGCGCTGGAGGCCGAGATCGACGGTGCGACACCCAGCGTGTACATCGACTTCGCGGGCAGCGTGGGCCTGCGCCAGCGCATCCACGCGCACTTCAGCGGGCTGGCCTACAGCTGCGCCGTGGGCGCGAGCCACGTGCAGGACCTGGGCGGCGCAGGCCAGCTGCCCGGCCCGCGCCCGGTGATGTTCTTTGCGCCCGCACAGGTCAAGAAACGCAACGCCGACTGGGGCGCGCAGGGCCTGGGCGAGCGGCTGGTGCGCGCCTGGAACCACTTCAGCACCACGGTGCAGGCGCCGCCCGCGCCCTGGCTCACGGTGCAGCACCATGCCGGCCCCGAGGCCACGCAGGCGCTGTTCACCCACATGCTGGCAGGCAGCGGCGACGCGCGCACCGGGCACATCGCGACCTTGCAGGCCGGCTGAGCTGCACGTTATGGGCGGGGCCCGGGCGACCGCCGCAGGCCGTTGCCCAGGGACTTCCGGGCGCTCTGCAGCGGCGTAGCGACCCCACCGCCTGCACGGCGGCGGCGCACGGCGACAATGGGGCATGACCCGACCGCCCCCCGACAGCACGCCCGACGCCGCTGACACGACCGCTTCGCCTCACCCGCTGCACCCTTACGCCCAGCTCACACCCGACCATGTGCTCGACGCGCTGGCCGGCGTGGGCCTGTACGGCGACGGCCGCCTCATGGCCCTGTCGTCGTACGAAAACCGCGTGTACCAGGTCACCCTGGAAGACGGCCAGCGCGTGGTCGCCAAGTTCTACCGCCCCGGCCGCTGGAGCGAGGCGCAGATCCTGGAAGAGCACGCCTTCGCCGCCGACCTGATGGCCGCCGAGGTGCCCGCCGTCGGCCCGATGGTGCTGAACGGCCAGACGCTGCACCAGCACGACGGCTTCGCGTTTTCGGTCAGCCCCTGGCGCGGCGGGCGCCAGCCCGAGCTGGACGACTTCGAGGTGCTGGAATGGATCGGCCGCTTTCTGGCGCGCATCCACACCGTGGGCGCGGCGCAGCCCTTCGTGCACCGGCCGCTGCTGGACGTGGAGACCTTCGCCACCGCATCGCGCGACTGGCTGCTCGCCCACGAGATCATCCCGCTCGACATGCAGGCCACGTGGAAGGCCCAGTGCGACAAAGCTATTGAATTGATAGCTGCTAGCGCTTTACCATCGAGCGGTAGCAGCCCTTTTGGCTTGAAGGACGCCACGCCCATCCGGCTGCACGGCGACTGCCACCCCGGCAACATCCTGTGGACGCCGCTGGACGAATACGGCCGCGGCGGCCCGCACTTCGTGGACCTGGACGACGCCCGCATGGGCCCCGCGGTGCAGGACCTGTGGATGCTGCTGTCCGGCGACCGCCGCCAGCGCACCCACCAGCTCAGCGCCCTGCTGGACGGCTACGAGCAGTTCCGCAGCTTCGACCGCCGCGAGCTGGCGCTGATCGAGCCGCTGCGCACGCTGCGCCTCATCCACTACAGCGCTTGGCTGGCACGCCGCTGGCAGGACCCGATCTTCCCGGCCAACTTTCCGTGGTTCGGCAGCAGCGACTACTGGCGCGGGCAGGTGGACATGCTCATCGAGCAGTGCGAAGCAATGCAGGAAGAGCCGCTGGCGGCGTAGCGGCTGCGCGCGCTGCGCAGGCCTCGGCGCCACTGCAAACGATTGTCAACTCGCGCGCACAACCGGTGGATGTCGGGCAATATCAAAGCGCCTCCCCGAGAGGCGTTTTCGTATCGATTCCCAAGGGCTGACCCCCTCATCACACCACCATGCGCATTGCCGTCCTTGACGATGACTCCGACCTTCTGGAGCTCATCAAGGCCCACCTCGAACGCCATCACCATGTCTGCCACGTCTACGCGAGCGGCGCGAGCCTGCTCATGGACACACGGCATGAAACCTTCGACCTGCTCATCGTGGAGTGGCACCTCCCCGACATGGAGGGCATTGACGTGGTGCACAGCGTGCGCCAGGGCATCGGCCCGCAGTTGCCCATCCTTTTCGTGACCAGCCGCCACGACGAGCGCGATGTGGTGGAGGCGCTGAACCGCGGCGCCGACGACTACATGGTCAAGCCCCTGCGCATGGGCGAACTGGCGGCGCGGGTGGCCGCACTGCTGCGCCGCGCCTACCCCGAAGCGCTGGGTGCCGCTGCGCGGCAGGAGTTCGGCCCCTACCGCTTCGACCTGCAAAAGCGGCTGCTGCTGCTGCGCGGCACACCCCTGAACCTCAAGCACCGCGAGTACGAACTGGCGCTGTTCATGTTCCGCAACGCGGGCCGTCTGCTATCGCGTGCGCACCTGCGCGAAGTGGTCTGGGGTGAGATCAACGAAGCGCCGTCGCGGTCACTGGACACACATGTCTCGCGCCTGCGCAGCAAGCTGGAATTGACGCCGGAAAGCGGCTACACGATCACGTCGGTCTACGGCATGGGGTATCGGCTGGACTTGCCTGGAATGCAGCGGAGAGCCACCGCCGCAGGGTAAGGCGCCAGGCTGTGGCCGCTGGCGCGCAAGGCGCAGCGATCACCCCGCAGCCAGTACGCGCCAAAGAAAATGCCAGTCAGGGCTCGCCTGACCGGCATGGGACAGAACTCGCGTTCGTCGACCTCGTTCTGATGTTCTCCTATGGCCGCATGGCGCAACACGCATTGAAGATGACTTGCGCTCTGGCGACCACCTTGTCACGATCCACATTGCCGGCTGGCACATTACTGGGCAGCAATTCGCCCGCGATGTACGGATCGAGAATTTCAGCAGACGGATCTGGCGACAAAACCAATTTCCAGGCCGCAGACTCTACCGGGTCATAGAGATGATACCGGTCGGTGACCGTAATTTCATAGGCATAGGACATCGCGACTGGATCGCCGGTCATGGCCAAGCCGAGAAGTTCCTTGGCTGCGAGTTTGGCGTTTTCACTCGCAGGATCGTTCCACTTCTTGGACGACTCTTCATGGACAAGTTTTTCGATGGCCTTGAACGTTCTGGCACCCGGATCGCCTGCCAACGCGGCTTCCGTCATCAGCTTTTGAATGAGGGGGCGGTCTTCCGGCGGCACGTCCTGGCAAAGGATTTTGCGCACCTCTAAAAAAAATATCCTTTGCTGAACCTCCGGCAACTCAAGGTCTTGCACGGAACGGACTGGGCCAGCTGATTCCAGGTCGGAGATTTCATCCAGCAGATCCTGGCAATCCAGCATCTGCTGGGCCCTGACGTACGAGGGATGCCCTTTCGGAGGAGGCATATTTTGTACGAATATGTGCGGGTCCAGACCTGTGAAGTAATTTTGTTGTGCCCAGACGTTTCCAGCCGCCGTTCCACAAGCCAGCACAGCCATTGCCAGACCACTGCGCAGGAATAATTTTGGAGATTTGTACATCATGATTTCATCTCATGTTCGTTGGTGTTTGAAAATCAGGAAATCAGCAATCCGTCACCCCACGGATTCGAAGATTCCAACGGGAAACGCTCCCACGAAATCCAAGGCCCATTGACTGCCGACGGGTGCGCCCGCATCAAGGCGGGGCCAAACTATAATCAGGCTGCAGCTGATGAAAATATTCAACCGGGGTGTATCCCATAAAATACGGAAGATTGGGGTCCAATGGGTTCTGCCTGAAAGAAATGAATCCATAGAGAAGCCTATGCGTACTCACGACGGCCCCTCCAGAATCACCAGGCTGTACCGGCCGAAGTGTATTGATAGCCCCTTTGGCAACGCCTTCCGGTGGAGACTCCGGACCATGCGGAATGGGAGCACTGACCCAATCGCAAGTGATATTGGTGATAGCGCCGCTGGTACAAAACGGCAAACCCGGTGCGGGCGAGCCCACGCCTGCAAGAGGCAATGATGAAAATGTAGGTAATCCGAAGGGTACAGTGATCACCCTCCCTACTGCACGCGGTGTGGTCGTGTACGTCAAATGGCAAGGATTGTTCCATTTGGGGTCGACTACACACACGTGATTCCAGGTCACGTCAGGCGGCACACGCACCATGGCTACGTCCCGAATCTGATCCAACCAGACGACCTTCCCGAGCCACTGCCCGCTGTTGAAGCCAAGGCCCACCCTCACCTCTTCGTTTGCCACCACACAGTGCCTTGCAGTCACAGCGTACCGCGTATTCTTTCGGTACGCTGTAATGTTCTGCCAAAAGCCCCTTCTTCTGAAGACACCGCCTACCGTGCAGCTCTCCCCATTCTCCATGTGAATCTCAGTGCCAGCCATGGCAGGTATTTCCTGTCGTCGCTCATGCACGGCGAACGACATTGTCGATACAGTCGTTCCAGCAAAAAACACCAGAATTTTCAGTTTGTCGATTTTGCTCTTCTTCATTTTTTTCTCCAAAGTTGAAAACTTTTTGAACTATCGGTATCAGAAGGCGAAAACAGGCACCAGTCGAATTGCTTCATTCATATCAAACACTCCTTGTATCAAAATGCCAAATATTGCGTTGCAACAAAGCGTGCACCGATATCCCATGCACATATTGAATGTAGCTTTTGCAAAGAGTATGTTTATTCAAAAAAGCCGTCGACAAGAGCGACAAATGGCGATTAACTGCCGCTCGGCAAAATCTAAAGCAAGTTATTGAAATGGCGTCTCTGGACCGCGCAAGTGGGCGTAGGACCGGATCCAGAGTGAATCCTTCAACAGACCCAAGAAACGCACGGCAGGGCGCCTGAGCCGCGAGCATTGCGCTTGCGGCATCGGCTCTATCGCCGATTCGCCGGAGCCCAGTGCCGGGCTTCGTACAGGAACTGGTCCGCCGCGCCACCGCCCCTTCGGCACGGGGCCCGCTGTAGCCCGCAGGCCATACCCGTTCGAAGCTCGCAGTGGCAACGCCTGCGGCGCTGTCGGCGTGCGGGAATGCCGGTGTTTGCCTCACCGCCCGCGCCTGCCGGCCAAGACTCAGGGTCGGCTACACGCCACGGCGCCCACCCTTTCGATGGGGAGGTCGAACGCTCCCCCTCCCCACCACCACTTGAACGCTCTGCCAGCGCCCCCGCGAGTCCGCAAGCCCTCAGGACTGCGGGGGGGCCGATGGCGCCAGCGAATCGCGCCAGCCGCGCACCAGGACATCCTGGACGAACCGGCGATCCAGCCACAGCCACAGCAAGATGGGCACCAGGGTGGGCAGCACCAGCGAGCCCAGTTGGTAACCGTAGATGATGGCCTCCATCTGCCATTGAGAGACGCGCAGCAGCCGGATATTGGTCTGTGCCGCCATCACGATCTGCATGAGCAGGGACATCGTGAGGCTGAACGCCTGCCCCGGCAGCAGCAGGGCCCAGCCCGCCACCGCGCGCCAGCCAAGCCCTTTGCCCCGCGCCGCAAACAGCAGGGCCAGGAAGATCGGCAGTCCATAGGCATAACGCGCAGGGTTGGCCTCCACGGTGAGTTCTCCCCTGCGTCCGCCCTGCTCCGGCACGGGCACCGACACAGCGGTATCCACCTCGATATTGCCTGGCGTCACCGTCGCCTGGCGGATCCACATCGGCGCCCCCTGCTCCAGCGCGATGTGCGAGAGGACACCCACCGGATAGGACGTCCAGGCGGACACCTGCGACCACAGTGCGGTGAGCACCACGATCCAGCCAAAGGCCGAGAGCACGAAGACCGTGAGCGGTGAGAGGCGGCGCATGCAGTGGGTCTCCGTGGGGTCAGGCGGCGGCCGGGGTGTCGGGAGTACCGGGCTTGGGGGCCGGGTTGGCACGGGCCTGGGCCCTGGCGTCGGCCCGCACCCACAGCAGCCAGACGATGAGCACGTCCAGCATGATGAGCGCCTGCCACAGGTATTCGTGGGCGAAGTTGAACACCGGCGTGCTCCACTGGCCCAGGTAGAAAAGGCTGATCACGCGCACGATGTTCAGGCCCTGCACCGCCACGAAACCCACGACCAGGCCGACCAGCTTGTGGCGCCAGGACGCCGGGAACGCCATCACCGCCGCGAACAGCACGATGCACGCTTCGATGCCATTGCAGCCCGGCTCGATGGAGACACCAAAGCCCGTCACCGTGTTCCACAGCACCTTGCCCGCCGCGGCTGCGGTGGAGTCGAACAGCGTGACCAGCGCCACGCAGGCGCGGGCCAGCAGTGCCGTCCACGGCAGCACCACGTGCTGCTGCACCACCCCCAGCATGTTGATGCCGAAGAGCGTGAGTTGCAGGACCACAAAGGTAAGGAAGAAACGCAGCATGGGAACTCCGGGACAACAAGGCAGCGCCGGCGGCACTGGCAGCGGGTGCGAGCGAGCGGCGCAGGCAAGACAAAGCCAGCGATGCATGGCGAAGCGCGCATTATCGACAAACGCCACAGGCCAGCACGCCGGTGTCGCCGTGCTGGCCTGTGAAGAAGGCTCGGGGGGTTGGCTGCGGCCCGCTCGCGCGGGCCGCAGCGCGCCCTGTTACCTGCGGCGGATGGCGCCAGCGTGGCCGAAGGCCATCAGTGCCAGCAGCCCCGACAGGAGGATGAGGCCCCACTCGGACAGCGTGGGAATGCCGGTCGCGCCGCCGGGTGGCGTGGACACGGTGGTGGTGGCGCTGGAGGTGTTGTTGGCCGGGTTGGTGTCGCCCGGCGCGTCCAGGCTGGCGTTGTTCACCAGCGGCCGCGCGCCTGTGTAGGGCGAGCTCAGCGTCGTGCGAACGGTGAACGTGCGCGATGCACCCACCGCCAGCGGGCCGATCGCGCAGCGCACTGTTCCGGCGGCGTTCACGCAGCCCACGGCCGAGACGAAGTCCACGCCGGCAGGCAAGGCATCCACCACCTGCGCACCATCGCTCGCCAGGGGGCCGTTGTTGGTGACCACGAGGGTGTAGTCCAGGGTCGCACCGGGGGCCAGCGGGCCGCCGGGGGCCGTCTTGACCAGGGCCAGGTCGGTGGCCACGGTGAAGCGGCGTGCGGTGGTGTCATGCGTCACCACGTTGTTGGCCAGCGTGGTTTCGGTTTCGTCCACCGTCACGCTCGCACGGTTGAACGCGGTACCGCTGGTGGCACCTGCGACCGTCAGGGTCTCGGCGCGCATCGCATAGGTCACGGTGGCCGTCTGCCCGCTGCTGAGGCCCGGGAACACGCAGCGCAGCGTGCCGCTGGTGGAGCCGACCGAGGGCTCGGTACACACACCGCCGGCGTTGACCGTGAGGGCCCCCTGGTAGCTGAACGTAGCCGTGGGAGCGGAGCCGGGCGCAGGGAAGATGTCCGTCATCACCACGTTGGTACCGAACGACGGGCCGCTGTTGTTGATGGTGATGGTGTACGTCGTCGGCTGCCCCAGGTCCACCGGGTCGGCGCTGTCCACCTTGTTCACCAGGATGTCCAGTTGAGCGGCCGTGACGGCCGTGGTGGTGGTGGCGCTGTTGTTGCCCGCATTCGACTCGGCCGTGGCCGTGGTCGCCGCCAGGCTGTTGACCACCGTGCCGCCCGCCGCCGTGCCCAGGGGGCGCATGCGGTAGGTCACCGTCTGCTGCACGCCGGCGTTGATGCTGCCCCAGTTGCAGGTCAGCGTGCCGCCCACGGCCCCTGCGGTGATGGGCGTGCATGTGCCGCCGCCGCTCACCGAGACGATGTCGATGAAGGCCGCGTTCGATGGCAGCGTATCCACCATCTGCACCGTTTGCGCGTTCGAAGGACCGGTGTTGCCGATGGTGGCGACAAAGGTGATGGGTGCGCCCGCTGGCACGGAGGCCGGGGTCGCGGTCTTGGCCGCGGTCACGTCCACGATGGCCGTGACCTGGCTGGTCACGCTGCCGCTGTTGTTGCTCTGGACCGGATCGCCCACATCGGTGGAGCGGACCGTCGCGGTGTTGGTGCGCGGGCCGGTGGCGCCGATGCTGGGGCGCACCACCACGGTCACCGTGGCCTGCGCGCCCATGGCGAGGGCGCCCAGGTTGCAGCTCAGGTTCTGCTGCGTGCCATTGGTCACGCTGTTGGGCGTGCAGGTACCTTGCGATGGCGTGGCCGACTGGAAGCCCCCGGTGTTGACCAGGCTGGCCAGGGTGTCGGACACCACCACGTTGGTGGCGCTGGCAGGGCCCAGATTCTCCACGGTGATCACGTAGGTCAGGTTGGCACCTGCGACCACAGGGTCGGGCGCTGCCGTCTTGGACACCACGCGCAGGTCGGCCTGCGTGACGGTGGAAGACACGGCGACGCCCGTGCAGTTGTTGCCGCCGTTGCCGTCCACACGCCCGCCGCCGCCCAGGGCGACGCAGGCGTTGTTGGTGGCGGTGCCGGTGCCGGTCAGTACCGCAGACACGGTGATGGCGGGTGCATTGGTGTTGGCCGCAAGGCCCGAGTTGCGCGTGCAGTTCCAGGCGCCGGGGCCGGTGAAGGGCAGCGCATCGCAGGTCCAGCCCGAAGCGGTCAGGGGTGCGCTGAGCGTGACGCCCGCAGGCACCTGGTCGGTGACGGTGATGTCCTGGCCCGCGGGCACGGCCAGCGGACCGGCGTTGCGTGCGGTCAGTACGTAGTTGAACGCCTGGTTGGGCACGACGGGGTTGATGCTGGCCGTCTTCGTGAGCTGCATGTCCGCGTCGTTGCTCGATGTCACATTGATCGAGGCGGTGTTGTTGGCGGGCACCGGGTCCGACAACGCGGTGCTGATGCCAGCGGTGTTGGTCAGCGCGCCCGTGCTGGTCGCGGTGGCCACCACCGTGATGACCGGCATGTTGGTGAAGTTGGCGCCGGTGTACTCCGTGCGCGTGCAGGTGATGGTGGGATCGCACGTCCACCCGGCTCCGCTGGCGGAGACGAAGGACAGGCCGGCACCGAGCGTGTCGGTCACCGTGATGGGCTGGCCGGTCAGCAGCACACCGCCGTTCAGGCGCGGCGTGAGCGTGTAGGAGACATCGCTGCCCAGCGCCACATTGGTACCGCCGGGAGCGGACTTGGAGATCTGCACGTCGGCCCCGGAGGCGGACGTCACGTCGGCGGACACGGTGTTGTTGGACGCATCGCCATCGGGCATGGCGGAGTTGTCAGGCTTGATGCCGGCCACCGCGAACGCGGCGGTCACCGTGCCGTTCACATTGGACACCGCCGGTACCGTGAGCACGGACGATGTGGCACCGTTGGCGAGCGTGGCCGCACGCGTGCAGGCCACGGACGCACCGCTGGCCAGGGGATAGCCTGCGGAGGGGGTGCAGGTCCAGCCGCCGCCGCTAGGCGCCGCAGTCACCGAGGCCCCTGCGGGCACGGTGAAGCTGATGCGCTGGCTGCCGGTGGCCGCATCCGGGCCGTTGTTGGCCACCTGCAGCGCGTAGCTGTAGTTCTGGCCGGCGGTCACGTTGGCCAGCGACGGCGTGGCCGTGAGTGCCAGGTCCGCGGCCTGCGTGGCCGTGGTGTCCTGGATGCTGTTGACGTTGTTGCTGGTGTTGGGGTCGGACGTGCTGCTGCCCGCCGTGGCGGTGTTCGTCCACACGCCGGCGGAGGGCAGGCGCACGCGGATGGTCACCGTCTGGTTCGCATTGAACGGAATGTTGCCCAGGGCACAGTTGACGGTGCCGCCGGCCTGGTTGCAGGTGCCGGCGGTGGTGTTGACGTCGATGAAGGCCGAGCCCGTGGGCAGCGTGTCGACCAGGGTCACGGCGGTCGCGGCATTGGGGCCGTTGTTGTCGATGCGCAGGGTGTACGTGAAGATGCCGCCGGCAGGGCCCGGGTCCGGAGAGTCCGCATGGTTCACCACCAGGTCGGCCGACTGCGCCATCGCAGCCCCCGCGCACAGGCCACCGGCCAACAGCAACCAGCGCAGGCGCCGCACGGCGCGCGGTTTCACCGCGGCGCCCGGGGCGGCAGGCAAGGTATCGCCCGAGGCCGGCAGCTGCCGGCTGGGGGGATGTTCTCGCGCGAACAGGCGCGCCAATGAACTGAACAACATAAATGCTCCTGGGTGTGAATGGCTCAAGCCTTTTGGGTCACGCCGCAACCTCACCAAGCCCCTTTCGGGTTGGAACAAAGTCGGTGCAAAGGGAGTGCGTGAAATCTGCCTTGAGCACAGCGGCTGAAGGCTGGGACCGAATCTATCGGCACTACGGCCGGCAGGCCGCGTTGCAACAATCGTTCACATTCTACCGACTGGTAGCGTTGGGTTTGTGCCACGCCGCCACGGGCATTGAACAATTCGATCCGTGCAATCTGCTGCATGGCCGCATCTCGGCCACTGATATATGCTGCACCCATGACCAACCCTGTGAACGGACCACCCACCCCATGAAGGACTGGATTCGCAACGCCCTCTCGATTCGCCAGAAGCGCCGCGCCGCGCCCGTCGGCTCACTCCCCCCGGTGGGCGCCACCATCGTTCGGGGCCCGATCAAGATGACCATCACGCACGATGTGCCGCCCGACCTGTGGGACTGGCTGGTGCTTTCGGGCTGGCGCAACATGCCCGTCAAGAACGACCGGCGCAAAGGCATGCAGGCCTCCAAGAGCGCCCTCAAGGACCTGATCGACGCCGACCCGCAAGAGCGCAACCGCGCGCACAGCCGCATCCTGGAGCAGGCGCAGCCCGAGGAGTGAGCCGCGGGGTGCCACTCGTGCGCCCTTGGCACGGTTCGGGCACGGACCGGGCACGGATCGGGCACGAACTTGGCACGGACTTCGGCGTGCGCATCGCCCCCCTGCAGCCTGCGCCCCGCGTGCGTTGATGGCGCAAAAAAGCCCGGGTCCTTGCGGAGCCCGGGCTTGCTATCAAATAAGTAGCTGCTTGCGCTCTACCGGCCAGCGTCAGAGGCAGAGAGAGGCACAGGCCGATGCCATCACCAGCCCGGCCGCATCAGACCAGCAGCGCATTCACGCGGCGCACGTAGGCTGCCGGGTCTTCGGGCAGGCCGCCTTCGGCCAGCAGGGCCTGGTCGAACAGGATGTGCGCCAGGTCGTGGAAGTGCACGCTGCCGTCGAGCTTCTTGACCAGCGCGTGCTCGGCATTGACCTCCAGCACGGGCTTGGATTGCGGGGCCTGCTGGCCGGCCTGCTTGAGCATGCGCGCCAGCTGGGTGCTCATGCCGTCGTCCTGCACCACCAGGCAGGCGGGTGAATCCACCAGGCGGGTGGTCACGCGCACGTCTTCGGCCTTGTCCTTCAGGGCTTCCTTGAGCTTGGCGAGCAGGGGCTTGAAGGCCTCGGCGGCTTCTTCGGCGGCCTTCTTCTCGGCCTCGTCCTGCAACGTGCCCAGGTCCACCGCGCCCTTGGCCACGCTCTGCAGCGGGGTGCCGTCGAACTCGTGCAGGTAGTTCAGCGCCCACTCGTCCACGCGGTCGGTCATGAGCAGCACCTCGATGCCCTTCTTCTTGAAGACTTCGAGCTGCGGGCTGTTCTTGGCGGCGGCCAGGGTGTCGGCGGTGATGTAGTAGATGGCCTCCTGGCCCTCTTTCATGCGCGCCTTGTAGTCGGCAAAGCCCACCGTCACGGCGTCGCTGGCGGTGCTGGCAAAGCGCAGCAGCTTGGCCAGGCGCTCGCGGTTGCCGAAGTCCTCGCCCAGGCCTTCCTTGAGGACCGAGCCGAACTCGGCGTAGAACGCGGTGTACTTGCCTTCCTTGGCCTTGTCGTCGGCATCGACCACATCGGTGACGCCGTCATCGCCACCGGCTGCAGCTTCGTGCTTGTCGTGCTTGGCCAGGTCTTCCAGCATGCCCAGCACGCGCTTGGTCGAGCCTTCGCGGATGGCGCGCACGTCGCGGCTTTCCTGCAGCAGCTCGCGGCTCACGTTCAGCGGCAGGTCGGCCGAGTCGATCACGCCCTTGACGAAGCGCAGGTAGGTGGGCATCAGCGCCTCGGCGTCGTCCATGATGAACACGCGCTTGACGTAGAGCTTCACGCCCGCCTTCTTGTCGCGGTTCCACAGATCGAACGGCGCCTTGGCAGGGATGTACAGCAGCTGCGTGTACTCGGTGTTGCCCTCGACGCGGTTGTGCGCCCAGGTCAGCGGGGCCTCGTGGTCGTGGCTGATGGCCTTGTAGAACTCGGCGTACTGCTCTTCGGTGATGTCCTTCTTGGGGCGGGTCCACAGGGCGCTGGCCTTGTTGATGGTTTCCCACTCGCCGGTCTTGACCATGCCGCCGGGCTGGCGGCCGCCGGCTTCGTCGCCGGGGGTGATCAGCTCGCCGTCTTTCCACTCTTCCTTTTCCATCAGGATGGGCAGGCTGATGTGGTCCGAATACTTGGCGATGACGGACTTGAGCTTCCAGGCGTTGAGGTATTCCTCGGCATCGTCGCGCAGGTGCAGGATGATGCTGGTGCCGCGCTCTGCACGGGTGATGGTCTCCACCTCGAAGTCGCCCGTGCCGCCGCTCACCCAGCGCACGCCCTGGTCGGCGGGCAGGCCGGCACGGCGCGATTCGACCGTGATCCTGTCGGCCACGATGAAGCCCGAGTAGAAGCCCACGCCGAACTGGCCGATGAGCTGGGCGTCCTGCTTCTGGTCGCCCGAGAGCTTGCCCATGAAGTCCTTGGTGCCGCTCTTGGCGATGGTGCCCAGGTGGTCGATGGCCTCCTGCTGGCTCATGCCGATGCCGGTGTCGGTGATGGTCAGCGTCTTGGCGGCCTGGTCGAACGTCACGCGCACTTGCAGGTCGGGCGCGTCTTCGTACAGCGCGTTGTTGTTCAGCGCCTCGAAGCGCAGCTTGTCGCACGCGTCCGACGCGTTGGAGATCAGCTCGCGCAGGAAGATTTCCTGGTTGGAATACAGCGAATGCGTGACCAGGTGCAGCAGCTGGGCCACTTCGGCCTGGAAGGACAGGGTTTGCTTGCTCATGGGATGAATGCTCTGGATCAGGATAAAAAAACGTCAGCCGGCGCAGCCCCGCGGGAGCCGCCCGGCCTGGCAGGCGATGACGTGGGGGCACACGGCCCCATTTCAAGAGGACTCCGGGAACGGCCCGGACGCGGGTGTGGCAGCCAGCGATTGTTGGCGCCGCCGGGCACCACGGTGCGCGCTCCGGGCGGACACCCCGGGCGCGGCGTCGGCCTCAGCCTTCCAGCGTGATGCGCTGCACCAGCGACTGCAGGATCTTGTCGGCCCGGTCGTTGGCCACCTGGCAGGTGCCGGCCGCTGCATGGCCGCCGCCGCCGAACTCCAGCATCAGGTTGCCCACATGCACCTGGCTGCTGCGGTCCAGGATGGACTTGCCGGTGGCGAACACGGTGTTCTGCTTTTGCAGGCCCCACATCACGTGGATGGAGATGTTGGAGCCGGGGAACAGCGCATAGATCATGAAGCGGTTGGTGGCCCAGATGGTGTCCTCCTCGCGCAAATCCAGCACCACCAGCTTGCCGATGTCGATGCCGCAGCGCAGCAGCTGCTCCTTGGCCTTGGGGGCGTGTTCGCGGTACAGCTGCACGCGCTCCTGCACGTCGGGCAGGGCCAGGATCTCTTCGATGGTGTGGTCGCGGCAGTACTGGATCAGGTCCATCATCAGCGCGTAGTTGCTGATGCGGAAGTCGCGGAAACGCCCCAGGCCCGTGCGCGAATCCATCATGTAGTTCAGCAGCACCCAGCCCTGCGGGTCCAGGATGTCCTCGCGCGAGTACTGGGCCGAGTCGGCCTGGTCCACGGCGGCCATCATCTCTTCGGTGATGCGCGGAAACGCGGCCTTGCCGCCGTAGTAGTTGTAGACCACGCGCGCCGCGGACGGGGCGTGGGCCTCGATGATGTGGTTCTCGTCGCGGCGGCCCGAGTTGCGCACGGTTTCGGACTCGTGGTGGTCGAACACCAGATGGGCGCCCGGCACGTAGGGCAGGTTGGTGGTGATGTCGCGGCTGGTGACGGCGATCTTGCCGTCCTGCATGTCCTTGGGGTGGACGAAGGTGATCTCGTCGATGAGGTTGAGCTCATTGAGCAGCACGGCGCACACCAGGCCGTCAAAGTCGCTGCGGGTTACCAGGCGGTATTTCACGTCGCTCACTAGCTTCTCCTTGTTTCGGTTCTCACAGCCGCATGGTAGCGGCGTCTCCACGTCCGTCCGCACCGTTGGCATCAAAAAGGCACCCTCCGGTCGTTTTCACGCGGTCTCCAGCCATTGTTCGACCTGGCGGGCCACGCGCACGTCGTCCAACATCGCCAGATGCCCCATGTTGTGGAACACCGCCTGCCGCTCCTGCGCGAAGTGCAGGCAACGCCGCGCATCATCGTGGATCCCCAGGGCGCTGCGCAATGGCACCAGGCCGTCGCCCAGCAGGCGCTCGGCCACCGGGCTGCGCCGCGGCGCCAGCGTGGCCGCCACGGTGCAGCATGCCACCCCGGGGGGCAGCGGCACGGGGGTGCGCTGGTCGGGGCTTTGGCGAAAGCGGTCGCGCCCGGCCCAGTCGGCATCGCACACGTGGCCGTAGCGCAGGTCGGTGATGCCGGCACTGCGCAGTTGCGCCAGCCGCGCAAAGGGGCGCGAATAGGCAGAACTGCCCAGCAGCACGTCCACCCAGCTGCCGGCCCGCTCCAGCGGCGCGCCGTGGTGCGGCGTGCCCAGGCACACCAGGTGGCGCAGCAGGCCCCGCCAGCGCGTGGCCGGCGCCTGGTCGCCGGCCGCCGCGTGCTCGCAGGCGCTGCGGGCCACCAGACCGCCCATGCTGTGGGCGAGGATCGCCAGGTCCGTGACCGGCACGGGCCAGGCCGCCACCAGTGCGTCGAGCATCCGGGACAGTTCGGCACCGTTGGTGGAGGTGTGCAGGCCCGTGTTGTAGCGCAGGTAGACCGGCGTGTAGCCCAGCGCCTCTCCCAGGTAGGCGCCGTGGTCGTGGCCGCCGCGCTGCCACTGCAGGTCGTTCATGCACAGGCCGTGCACCAGCACCAGCAGCTTGCCGCTGGCGCACCCCGCAGCGCCCAGCGCGGCCGGGTCCAGCGGCAGGCCGTGCTGGTAAAAGCCCATGGGCGTGCACAGCGGGTTGTGGTCGGCCTGCAGCCGGTCGCCCATCACGCCGTTCAGCGCTGCCAGCACGGCCTGGCGCTCCCACTGCACGCCGGCCTCCGCCTGGCCCTGCACCAGGGGCACCAGGGGTTCGAGCCGCTGCAGTCCCGCCTGCAGGCCGGCATCCACCAGACGGGTCACGCCGCGGATGCTCTGGTAGACCAGCCCGGTGAACCCGCGCGCCTGGCCCGGCTGCGCGCCGCCCGGCAGGCCCAGCGTGCCCAGCACCGACTGGTGCACGCCCTCGACCACGCGGGTGATGCCCGTGGTGGCCTGGGTGGCCAGCCGGGCCACGCCGCGCAGGTCCGACGCCCGCAGTTGCCGCAAGGGGCGCGCCGCCGCCGGTGGGACCACCGGCGGGCGTGAGCGGGGGCGTGGCGTGGAGGGCATGGCGGTGTGTCCAATCCTGATCAAACGGGCTCCATGGCGGGCCCTGCGGCCCGCACCCGGCCAGCCGAATCCCCACCCGGCAGGCGGGCCTGTGCGCTCATGCGGCGTCAGAACTGTTCATGGGGCGAGAGGTAGCGCCACTGGCCCACGGGCAGGTTGCCCAGCGTCACCCGGCCGATGCGGATGCGCTTGAGCCCCACCACCTTCAGGCCCACCTGCTCGCACATGCGGCGGATCTGGCGCTTCTTGCCTTCGTTGAGCACGAAGCGCAACTGCTCGGGGTTCTGCCACTCGACCTTCGCGGGCTTCAATGCTTGGCCGTCCAGCGACAGCCCGTGGCACAGCAGCGCCAGCTGTTCGCGCGGAAACGCCGACTGCACATCGGTGGTGATGTCGCCGTACTGCACGCGCACCAGGTATTCCTTGTCGACCGTGGAGTCCTCGCCGATGAGGTGGCGCGCCACGCGGCCGTCCTGGGTCAGCACCAGCAGGCCCACCGAGTCGATATCGAGCCGCCCGCAGGGCGCCAGGCCGCGCAGCTGCGGCGGCGAGAAGCGGTTGCGGCTCGGGTCATCGCGCCAGTGGGTGCGGGGGTTGATCAGCGCCACGGCGGGCGTGTGGCCGTCTTCGGCCTGGCCGCTCACGTAGCCCATGGGCTTGTGCAGCAAGATGGTGACGCGCTGCTCCTGAAAGCTCTGCGCGACCTTGTCGACCTCGATGCGGTCGGTGGGCAGCACCTGCTGGCCCATCTCCGCCACCTGGCCATTGACCTTGACCCAGCCCAGCGCCACCCATTCGTCGGCCTCGCGGCGCGAGCACATGCCCAGCTCTGCCATGCGCTTGTTCAGGCGCGAGCTGACCAGGCCGTTGGGTGCCACGGTGCGTGCGGCGGGCGCGGGGGCCTGGCGCACCGGGGCGACAAACCCGGTGCCCGACGCGGTGCGGTAGCCCGACGGTGCAGGCGCGCGGGACGGCCGGGGCGGCGGCGCGGGCCGTGCAGGGGCGGCCTTGGCGGCCTTGCCCGCGATGACGGGACGGCGAAGCACGGGCCGCGGTGCGGACGGGCCACCGGCATCCGGGGCGGGGGCCGCGGCGGGGCCGGCGGGCGGGCGGGAGCTGGAAGAGGACATTGCGCGTATTTTCGCCTGTGGGCCGGTCGGGCCTTGCGGGCCCGGCGCCAAAAGACCGGAAACGGTGCCGCTGCGGCACCCGCCCCCGGTGAAAAACGGAAAGCTTACCCCTGGCGCGCCTGCCAGGCCAGGAAATCCTCCACCGGCAGCGGGCGGGTGATGTGGTAGCCCTGCGCCTCGTCGCAGTCGAGCACGCGCAGCCGCTCCAGGATGCCGGCCGTCTCCACCCCTTCGGCCACCACCGTGAGGCCCAGGTTGTGGGCCAGGTCGATGGTGGAGCGCACGATGGTGGCGTCGTCCTCGCCCACCTCCATGCCCATCACGAAGGACTTGTCGATCTTGAGCTCGTCCACCGGCAGGCGCTTCAGGTACGCCAGCGACGAGTAGCCCGTGCCGAAGTCGTCAATGGACAGCTTGAAGCCCTGCTCCGACAGCTTGTTGAGCATGGCCTCGGCGCGCAGCGGGTCGTCCATGATCGCGCTCTCGGTGATCTCCAGGCAAAACGACGCGGCCTGCACGTTGTGGCGCACCAGGATGGCGCCCAGGCGCTGGCTCAGCTCCGGGTCCAGCAGGTCGCGCGTGGACAGGTTCACCGACACCCGCAGGGGCAGGCCCTGCGTGCGCGGGTCGGCCAGCAGCCGGGCCACGGCCTCGAACATCCACAGCGTGAGCTGCCGCACGAAGCCCGTCTGCTCGGCAAACGGGATGAACTCCATCGGCGGCACCAGGCCCCGCTGGGGGTGCGCCCAGCGCACCAGCGCCTCGGCCGCCAGGCCGCCCTGCCCGTGCAGCGCCACCTTGGGCTGCAGGTACAGGCGCAGCTCGTTGTGCTCGACCGCGCGGCGCAACTCGCTCAGCAGCGACAGGGTGAGCGAGCTGGCCGAGTCGAACGAGGCGTCGTACTGCAGCGCGCCGCTGAGCTTGCGCTTGGCCGCGTACATCGCGATCTCGGACCGGCTGAGCAGCGTGTCGGCATCGTCCGCATCGCCCGGCCAGCACGCGATGCCGATGCCCGCGCTCAGGTCCACCGTCTGGTCCGCAAACGCCAGCGGCTCCTCGAACGACCGCGTGATGCGCTGCGCCATCTCGTGCGCCGCTGCGGCATCCGCGTCGGGCAGCAGCACCCCGAACCCGTTGCCCCCCAGCCGCGCCACCATGTCGTCGCCGGAGCGCACCTGCTGGCGCAGCCGCTCGGCCACGGCCTGCAGCAGGCGGTCGCCGAACGCGTAGCCCAGCACGTCGTTCACGTGCTTGAAGCGGTCCAGGTCGAGCGTGAGCACGGCCAGCGGCTGCGCGGGCGCGCCCTGGCGGGTGCTTTGCGTGATGGCCTGCACCACGGCTTCGCGAAAGCGCTCGCGGTTGGGCAGGCCGGTCAGGCGGTCCCAGTAGGCCAGGCGGCGGATCTCGGTTTGCTGCGTGCCGATGTCCACGCGCATGCGGTCGAACGAGCGCGCCAGGTTGCCGATCTCGTCGGTGCGCTGGGTGTGCGCCAGCGGCACGTCGTACTCGCCGCGCGACAGCCGCTGCGTGGCCCCGAGCAGCGAGCGCAGCGGCGTCGCCAGGCGCTGGGCCATCAGGCCCGTGCCCACCGCGAACAGCAGCACGCCCGCCACGGTGATGATGGCCAGCAGCACCTGCAGCTGGCGGTACGGCGCCAGCACATCGTCCACGGAGCGCAGCAGCAGCGCCTGCACCTCGCCGCCCACGCTGTCCATGCGGATGGCGCGCGCCAGCAGCGTGCCGTCCGCGGTGGTCAGCTCGCCGGCCCCGGCGCCCTGGCGCTTGAGCTGGGCCAGCGGCTCGGGCGGCAGGGTGGAGACCGGCATGGTCACCACACCGTTCTTGTCCTGGAGCGCCAGCACCACGTGCACCGACAGCAGGCGGCGCATTTCATCGGCCAGCGGCTGGTCGATGGGAAAGCCCATCAGCACCCAGCCGATGACCACGGGCGCGCGCAGCGGCACCATCACGAACTGGTAGGGAACGCCGCCCATCACTGCGATCTGGCTGCCCTGCGGCTTGGCGGCCAGCGGCGGCACGATCTGGCGCAGCGTGGCCGGAAACTCCTCCATGCTGTCCGACAGACTGGCCGCGCGCAGTTCCAGGTCGGTGCCCAGCAGCGCCGTCACGGCCGCGCCGATGCGGCTGCCGTGGTTCTCCAGCACCGACTGGATGGTCTGCGCGTCGCCCGAATTGACCGCCGACCGAAAGCCGTAGTCGGCCGCGAGCAGGGCCGAGCCCTGGCGCAGCTTGTCGGCGTTCTGGTCGAGCAGGCGCAGCCAGACGTTCTCGTCCAGGTCCAGAGCCTGCGCGATCTGGGTGCGGGCATTGCGCTCGATGCTGGCGCGCACCACCGCGAAGCCCGCCGCCTGCACGATGAGCAGCAGCAGGAGCGACAGCCCCACCAGCCGCACGATGAGGCTGCGCCGGGGCCAGCGCAGCGTCAAGGCAACAACCCCGTCATGCGCACCGATGCGGTGCCGGTGCCCGTGGCGGGCACGGTGATCGCCTGCTCCAGCGCGGGCGCGCCCACGGGCAGGCGGCTGTGCCAGGTGCGCAGCGTGTAGCTGCCGGGCGGCACGTTGTCGATCTGCGCCCGGCCGGTGGCCGCCTGGCTGCGGGTGTAGAACGGCGTCTCCACCACCAGGATCCAGCCCACCATCTGGTCATGGATGTTGCAGCCGAGCACCGCCACGCCCGGGCGGTCGAACAGCACGGGGTTGGCAGGCGTGCCGGCATAAAGCTTGAGCTCGAACTTCTTGGTTTGCGAGAACGAATACACGTGGTGCCGCACCGAGTCGTTGTTCGGAAAGCGCACCTCCGAGCCCACCGGCACCACCAGCACCCCGGGCACGAACTGGCGCTTTTCCTGCGCCATCTCGGCGTTGGCCAGGGGCTTGGCCAGCTTCTTCGCATCGGCCGAATCCAGAAGCACCACGGCATCGGCCACGGGCTTGCCCGCGGCGTCCAGCACATCGACCTGCACGGTGGCGGCGTGGGCGCCGGCCACCGCACCGGCCAGGCCCAGGCAGGCCAGCGCCGCGCGCACCGCGTGGCCGGTGCGGCCGCGGGCCTGGGTGGCAATGGAAGGCGCGCGCATGGGCGGCCTCAGGGCTCGATGGCCATGCCGACCAGCGGCGCGCCGTCGCCCACCTGGCCCAGGGGCTGGGCTGCGCCGGTCTGAAGGTTCACCAGCACCAGGCGCGTCGGGTTGTCGGCCGCGGTGCGCACCACCGCCAGCGCCGCGTTGCCCACGTCGGCAATGTCGAAGGACACGTCGGTCAGCCGCCCCAGGCCCAGCGGCCCCACGGTGCGCAACTGGCCGGAGTTGGGTGAGACCACGGGCGTGGTGCCTTCGAGCGAGCCCTGCATCACCAGCACGCCCAGCGCGCGGTCGATGGCGTAGTTGGTGGTGAGCTTGCTGTCCTGGGTGTTGTAGGTGTAGGCGGCGCCCGCGATGCTTGGCGTGCGGCCGGCGTTCACGTCGCTGGCGGCGTAGCGCAGCCAGGGGTCGGCCTGCACGCCGTCCACCGCCGGATCGCCGTCCACCACGGCGCCGGTGTCGGGGTGCAGCCGCAGGTTGAGGCCCGCGTCGGAGACCACGCGGATGCGGTCGGCCGCGGGGTTGAAGTCGAAGCCGAACACCTGGCCCCTGAGCGGCACCACCGCGGGCGCGGCGCCCACGGGCCGCAGCGCGCCGGAGGGAATGTCGAGCGTGTACAGGCGGCCCGACTGCGCCAGCGCATACAGCACGCCGCGCGCCACGCGAAAGTCGATGCCCACGAGCCGGTCGCCCGCGGCCAGGCCCGTGACGGGGCGGCGCTCGAGGATGCGACCGGGTTCGCCGGCACTGAAGGTGATGAGTTCGTGCGAAGCCGTGACGGCCACGACGAGCTCGCGCCGGGCCGGGTCTGCAGCGGGCGGCGCGGCACAGCCGGCGATGAACGCAGCCACCGCCAGCAGCACACCCGCGGCCGGACGGCGCGCGAAAGAGAGGGATTTCAGTGACATCGACGGCCTCGAATCTGTAACATGGTTATAACCCAACGGCCCTGCCGAAATGCGGCACAGGGTATTGCAGGCCACCGGAGTTGCTATTATTTTAATAGCTACAAACGATTTAAAAACAAGCGTGAAAGCCTATTTTGAATCATAATTTCAGACTTGCACAGGTCCATCTATCGTCGCACCATCCGGCCTTGCGTGGCGCGGCCATTTGTAACAGACAGGCTATGCGCTTTGGGCATGCCGCTATCCGCAAGCGTCATGCCGCAAACAGCACTTTCTGCCTACACTGCCCGGCGGGTATGGGCATCGATATTGCTTCCGCCGTTGTTACCGCGCGGTAGCACCGCCCGCCTTGCACCCTGACCGACCGATGGACCTTGGTGGGTTCGCCCGTTGTTTGTTCGTTTGCTTGTTTGTTGTTCGCTTCTTTACCGAGACCCAAGGAAAAAAACCATGCCGGCCGCCTCCTCCTTCAAATCCTTGTCGATCTCCACCCGCCTGGCCCTGGGCTTTGGCTGCCTGCTGGTGCTGCTGCTGGCCGTGGCCGCGGTGGGCCAGTGGTCCATCGGCAAGGTGCACGACCAGATGCTCCAGATCACCGGTGCGGGCGCGAGCAAGGCCAAGCTGGTCAACGGCATGCTCGAGAGCGTGAGCGCCATCGGCATCCAGGGCCGCTCGGCCGCGATGCTCAACGACATCGACCCCAAGCAGGCGCGCGAGCAGATCGTGAGCGTGGGCAAGACGCTGACCGAATACGCACGCCAGGAGGCCGCCCTGGCCGATCTGCTCAAGCCCGACAGCGCCACGCCCGCCGAGGTCAAGCTGCTGGGTGAAGTGCAGGAGCTCGGCCGCAAGGCGCGCCCCGAACTGGACACGGCGATCAAGGCCGCCGACGACGGCGACACCGTGAGCGCATCGCTCGCGCTGATGACCCGCGTGGCCCCGGCAGAAACCGCCTGGCGCGCCAAGCTGCGCGAGCTCATCGACCTGCAGAACACGCTCAATGCCGAGGCCACCGCGTCGGCTGAAACCACGCAGAGCCGCTCGCGCGCCGTGGGCGGCCTGCTGGTGCTGCTGGCCATCGGCCTGGGGGCGCTGATCGCCTGGCGCATCACCTCCAGCATCACCGCGCCCATCGGGCGTGCGGTGGTGCTGGCCGAGCGCATCGCGCGCGGTGACCTCACCTCGACGGTGGAAGTGCGCATCCACGACGAAACCGGCCGCCTGCTGGAAGCCATCGCCGCCATGCAGGAGCGCCTGCGCACGCTGGTGGGCGAGATCGGCCAGACAGCGGACTCCATCCTCGTGGCCAGCTCCGAAGTCGCCTCGGGCAACCTCGATCTGAGCCAGCGCACCGAGCAGACGTCGCACAACCTGCAAAGCGCCGCCACGTCGCTCGTCGACCTGACCGGCACCGTGGCCCAAAGTGCCGACTCTGCCCGCCAGGCCAACCAGCTCGCCTCCACCGCATCGGACGCCGCCACGCGCGGCGGTGAGGTGGTGTCGCAGGTGGTGCGCACCATGGACACCATCAGCGCCAGCTCGCGCAAGATCGCCGACATCATCAGCGTGATCGACGGCATCGCGTTCCAGACCAACATCCTGGCGCTGAACGCCGCGGTGGAAGCCGCCCGCGCCGGCGAGCAGGGCCGCGGCTTTGCGGTGGTGGCGGGCGAGGTGCGCAACCTGGCCGGCCGCTCGGCCAACGCCGCGCGCGAGATCAAGGCGCTGATCGGCGCCAGCGTCGACCAGGTGCAGGAGGGCAGCACGCTGGTGAACCATGCGGGCAAGACCATCGAGGAGCTGGTGCTGTCGGTGCGCCGCGTGTCCGACATCATGGGCGAGATCACCGCCGCCACGCAGGAGCAAAGCCAGCGCATCGGCCACGTGAGCCAGTCGGTGGGCGAGCTCGAAGAGATGACGCAGCAGAACGCCGCCTTGGTCGAAGAAGGCGCGGCCGCAGCCGACAGCCTCAAGGACCAGGCCGGGCGGCTCACGCAGATGGTGGGCGCGTTCCGCCTCTCGCGCAACGGCGGCGACGCCGACAGCTGGGAACCCCCGGCCATCGGCGCCCTGCCAGCATCCGCGCCCGTGCCGGCACCGGCTGCGCGCAGGCCCGGCACGGCCGCCCATCCGCTGCAGGCACCGCGCCGCAACCTGCCGTCGCTGCCGCGCCACTGACGGCCCCCGGCGGGCTGGCGGGGCGCGCGGCGGCCTGTCTGCCAGCCCGTCCTCCTACCGGCCTACGGCCCCGGCCTGCGACCGCGCAACGTCATCTCGCGGTGCGCCGGGTCACTCCGCGCCCTGCTGCGCCTGCAGCTGGAAAATGCTGGATCGCAACGCCGCCAGCTCCAGCACGCGCAGCCCGCCGTACTCCACGCGGATCGCGCCCTGCGCCTCCAGCGCCTTGAGCGCCTCGTTCACCCGCTGGCGCGACAGCCCCACCAGGTAGGCCAGCTCCTGCTGCGTGATGCGCAGCACCTCGCCCACCCCCGGGTACAGCACCGGATTGAACAGTGACGCCAGGCTGCGCGCCACGCGCACGTCGGGGTTGCCGAAGCGGTCGATCTCGCGCGCGGCGATGAACTGCCCCAGCCGCTCGTTGAGCTGGTTCATCACGAAACGGTTGAAGCCGATGGAGTGGTCCAGCAGCCAGTGGAAGGTGTCGATCGGCAGGCCCGCCACCACGCTCCTCCTCAGCGCCTGGATGTTGTAGCGGTAGGGCTCGCGCTTGAGCGCCGTGCCCTCGCCGAACCAGCCGCCCGGCGGCACGCCGGTGAAGGTCATCGTCTGGCCTTGCGCGTTGTCGCTGCTCATCTTGAGCAGGCCCTCCACCACGCCGAACCAGTACGTCACCGGCCGGCCCACGCGGCACACATAGTCGCCCGCCTTGGCATCGCCCACCAGCAGCGCCGCCACGGCGCGCTCGCGCTCGGGCGGCTGCAGCTGGTCCAGCCACGGGATGCCGTCGAGCTCGTCGGCCGTGGGCGGCCTGCGCCGCTGGTGCAGCGACAGGTCCTGGTGCGTGCGGGGGTCCATGGGGGGATGGGGTCGGTTCGGTGGGTACGGGAAATCCTGAGACCAATTGTCGTCAGAAAGACAAAAAAATGCCAATCTCCGCCGGATGATGGCGCCTCCCCGGGCCGCAGGCCCGGGTCCACCGAGGAGACAACAACATGAAAAACCAACGATCTACCGGGTGCGGCACAGCCACGGGCACCGGGCCCGGCCCCGCCGCGCCCGCCCACCGCAGCGGCCTGGGCCGGCGGCAGCTGGTGGCGGGCGCCGCCGCACTGCCGGTGCTGGGGCTGGCGGCTTGGACCGGCCGGGCCCGCGCGCAGGACGGCGCCACGGTCCGCATCGCCCAGTCCACCGCGCTCACCGGCCCGCTGGGCGATCTGGGCTCGGCCATGCACCAGGGCGCGAAGGCGGCGTTCGCCGGCATCAACGCGCGCGGCGGCGTGAACGGCCGCACCATCGACCTCGTGACCCAAGACGACGCCTACGAGGTGCCCAAGGCGCTGGCCAACGTGGAGCAGTTCCTGGCCGACCGCGACGTCTTTGCGCTGTTCAACTGCATGGGCACGCCGATGATCGATGCCATGCTGCCCAAGGTGGTGGACAGCGGGATTCCGTTCTTTGCACCGTTCACGGGCGCGCAACTCAGCCGCACCAAGAGCGCGCGCAATGTGTTCAACATCCGCGCCAGCTACGCCGACGAGGCCGAGAAACTGGTGCAGCACCTGTCCACCATCGGCATCCAGCGCATCGGCATCGTCTACCAGAACAACTCGTTCGGCAAAGAGGTGTTCAGCGCTGCCAAGCAGTCGATGGACCGGCTCAAGCTGCCCGAGGCCGTGGCGGTGACCGTGGAGAACAACGCCTCCGACGCGGGCAGCGCCGCCGCCAAGCTGGCCGCAGGCAACCTGGAGGCCATCGTGATCGGCCTGGCCGGCAAGCCCACGCTGGAGTTCGTCAAGTCCTTCCGTGCCCTGAAGCGCGGGGTGACGCTGTACGCGCTGTCGGTCATGGGCACGCCCGCCACCGTCAAGGCCCTGGGCGCCGATGCCACCGGCATGGCGATCTCGCAGGTCGTGCCCCTGCCGTCCAACGTGGTGATGCCGGTGGTGCGCGATTTTCAGGCCGCGTGGAAGGCCTCGGGCGCCACGGCCGAGCCGTCGCACCTGGCGCTGGAGGGCTACATCAACGCCCGCGTGTTCGCCGAGGCCCTGCAGCGCGCCGGCCGCAACCCCACGCGCGCGGCGTTCATCGACGCGAGCTGGAACCTGAAGAAGTGGGACCTGGGCGGCTTCGAGGTCAGCGCCAGCACGCCGGACCGCAATGCCTCGCGGTTTGTGGAGCTGACGCTGGTGGGGCGGGATGGCAGATTCATTAAATGACCCCCTGAGCCGCTGCGCGTCTTCCCCCAAGGGGGACGCACCCCCTGGCCCGGAGAAGCCGGTTCCACGGGTGCGCTCGCGGTGGCGGCGTGGGGGTTTGGAGGGTGGTGGGCTGTAGTGGGCGTTTTTTACGGCGCTATTTATTTGATAGCTGCTGGCGCTTTCTGGATGGGCGGTAGCAGCCGGTTTTTATCTTGCAGCTGCTGCTCTGGGGACCGGGCCTCACTCACCACGCCTCGGCGGTGGCACTACGGTGGCGGTGTGCGCGGTGGTGGGGCTGGGGCGCCGCGGCAGGGCGGAGAGGGGGCCGCATGGCGGGCTACTTTGCCACCCACTATATTTTTGATAGCTGCTAGCGCTTGCCAGACAAGCGGTAGTGGCCTTTTTTAATCAAAACCCTATTGCGACGCGACCCCGTAGCGGTAGCCGCGGAAGGTCCAGACGGTGCGGCCGGGCTCGACGCGTTCGAGCACCAGGCCGGGGGCGGCCAGGTCGCCTTCGTGCAGGACCTGGCCGTTGACGATGGCCATGCGGTAGGCCGGGTTGTTCGAGTGCGTGGCGCCGCTGATCTTGAGCGTGGGCAGCTGTGTGCGCACCGACTCGGGCAGGTCGGCCTGTGCGAACACGGGGCCGCCGGAGGGGGCGGCGACGGGCTGGTCGGCCGCGGGGCGCTGTGCGGCGGCGGGCTCGCGCGGGGCGGGTTCGGCGCGCGCGCGGGTGGGCTCCGGCAGGGGTGCGGGCAGGCGGGCGGCGGGCGGCTGCGATGGCGGCGCTGCGGCCACGGGCCGCTCGCGCGGGGGCGCTGCGGGGCGCTTGTCCACGGCACGCGGCCCGGGCGATGCAGGTGCGGCCGCCACCACGGGCGGTGGCGCGGGGGCCGCTGCGGGGGGAGCGATGGGCGCTGGCGCTGCGGCCACCATGGGTGCCTGTGCAGCAGGCGCGGTGGTGGACGTGGCCGCGGGCACGGGCGGCGTGGTGGCGACCGCCACGGCGGCTGCGGCCGGCGCCGATGGCCGCGGCTGCATCACCCACCAGGTTCCGGCCACGGCCAGCACCGCCACGGCGGCGACACAGGCCACGCCGATCCACAGGCCGGAGGCGCCGCTGCGCCCTGCCGAGGGCGACAGTCCGGCCGTGGGCGCTGCATGCGTGTGCAGGCCGGGCACAGCGCCCCGGCCCCGTTCGGCGTCCGCGCGCCGCAGCGCATCAAGGATGTACGACATATCAGTTTCCGTTGCGCAGGCGCGGTTCGTTCACGCCGGTGGCGCGGTTGAGCAGCATGAGGGTCAGGGGGCCAGCGCGTCCATCGGGCGTCACGCCCTGGGCCAGCTGGAAGCGGTGGATGCGCGACTGGCGCAGCGCGGGCGTCATGGCCTTGGCGGGCGCGGCACCCGTGCCGCCCGCGGCCTTGCTGGCCAGCCGCTGGTCGAGCCAGGCGGCGCCCGCCGGCGACTCCGCGATGTCGCCCCGCTCGGGCATGCCCTCGGGGGTGCGCCACAGCGTGGCGATGTCGCCGCGCCAGGCCTGGGCGAGTTCGGCCACCGGCACCCGCAGGGTGCGGCCCGCGCCCTCCAGCGTGGCGGTGTCGTTGTCGAGGCCGCGCAGCACCACCGAGACCGGCGCCTCCGCGTCTTCGGACGCATACAGCGCCAGCAGCACGGGCCGGTCGATCTGGCGCACCAGGTTCAGGCCCGCGCGGCGGTTGCGGTAGCAGCGCAGGCCGTCGCGCGGCAGGGTGGCGCAGGCGTCTGCGCCAGCGGGCAGGGTCACGCCCCACGCCGACGCCAGCGCCTGCCAGGCACCCGCATCGCTGGCGGGCTGGGCCTGCACGAACTGCTCCAGGGCCGACGCAGGCACGGCCGCCGCGCCGGCGCCGGATGCTGAACGTGCAGGCGATGCTGCCGCTGTGTTGGTGGCCGTGGTGGCTGCCGATGCAGACACTGCTGCAGGCCGCGTGGTGGGCGATGCCGATGCGGCCGATGCCGCGCCGCGCGCCGTGGGTGCGGCGGCGGCCCCGGCCCCCGCCGTGCCCGCAGGCGGCACCGGCCACACGCCCAGCGCCCAGCCCGCGGCCGCCACGGCCGCCGCACCGGCCACGGCGCCGATGCCAGCGGACGCCCAGAGCGGCAGGGCGCGCGCTCCTTGCCAGGCCCGGCCCGATGCGGGCGCATCGAACACCTCGCGCGCGGCGCGGTTCACGATGGTTTTGGTGACCTGGCGCGCGCCCACGGCGTAGGCGCCCAGCAGCGCACGGTCGCACAGCAGGTTGATGCGCCGCGGAATGCCGTGCGAGAGCGTGTGCACGCGCTGGATGGCGCGCCGGTCGAACGGCAGCGGCCCGTTGAGCCCCGCCACCGCCAGGCGGTGGGCGATGTACTGGTGCGTCTCCTGCGGCGTGAGCGCCCCCAGGTGAAAGCGCGCAATCACGCGCTGCGCGAGCTGCTCCATCGCCGGTTGCGCCACCATGGCGCGCAGCTCGGGCTGGCCGATCAGGATGATCTGCAGCAGCTTGCGCTCGCTGGTCTCGAGGTTGGTGAGCAGGCGCAGCTGCTCCAGCACATCGGCCGACAGGTTCTGCGCCTCGTCGATGATGAGCACCGTGTTGCGCCCGGCGCCGTGGGCGGCCAGCAGCGATGCGTTCAGTGGGTCGATGTAGTCCTTGACCGTCTCCACGCCGCCCGGCACGGTGGGCTTGTGCGGCACGCCGAACTCGTCGCAGATGGAGTGCAGCAGTTCCTGCACCGTGAGCTTGGGGTTGAAGATGTAGGCCACGTTGCAGTGCTGCGGGATCTGCTCCAGAAAGCAGCGGCACACGGTGGTCTTGCCCGCACCGACCTCGCCCGTCAACAGCACGAAGCCCCCGCCCGCATCGAGCCCATACAACAGGTGGGCCAGGGCCTCGCGGTGGCGCTCGCTCATGAACAAATAGCGCGGGTCGGGGGCGATGGAAAACGGCGGATGCTGAAGACCGAAAAACGGGGCGTACATACCCCTGAGGATACCCCTGGCCCGTGACGCGCCCTCTGGCGGCCCGGGTGGTGACCCTTCGGCCCGCAGCGGAACGCGGCGGCCCGCACCCGGGGCGCGCCTCGTCCGTGGGGAGGGTTTCACCCACCGAGGAGTTTCCCGTAAATTGTCGTCGGCAAGACAAGATGACGTCAAAGTGGGTTCTAGCATTCATTCCAACGCGCTGCCTGCCTGCCTGCTGCCCCCTGGCGGCGAGCGATCCCGGCTGTCGCCGGATCGACCCGCCGCAGGCCAGCCTGGGCGCCCCTTGTCACACCGAGGACCGGAATGAAGACCACGTTCCCGCAACTACTGCTCCGGCACGCCGCCGAACGCCCGACGGCGCCTGCCCTGCGTGAAAAAGAGTACGGCATCTGGCAGACCCACACCTGGGCCGACCTGGCGCAGCTGGTGGAGCACGTCGCCGCCGGCCTGCACCAGGCGGGCCTTGCGCGCCACGAGCACATGGTGGTGATCGGCGCCAACCGCCCGCGCCTGTACGCCACCATGCTCGCCGCGCAGTCGCTGGGCGCCATCCCCGTGCCGCTGTACCAGGATGCGGTGGCGGCGGAATGCATCTTCCCGCTCAACAACGCCGAGGTGCGCTTTTGCCTGGTGGAAGACCAGGAGCAGGTCGACAAGATGCTGGAGATCCGCGAGCAATGCCCGCAGATCGAGCGCATCTACTTCGACGACCCGCGCGGCCTGCGCAACTATGCCGAGCAGGGCCTCGACTCCCTGGACGCACTGATCGCCGCCGGCCAGGCCTACGTGGCCCGGCACCCCGGGTGGTTCCGCGCCCAGGTGGCCCAGGCCAGCCCCGACGATGTGGCCGCGATGTTCTTCACCTCGGGCACCACGGGCAACCCCAAGGGCGTGGTGCACACGCACAGCACGCTGCTCGACCGCGCCTCCGCCGGTGCCGAGTTCGACAGGCTCACCAGCAGCGAAGAAGTGCTGGCCTACCTGCCCCCGGCCTGGATCGGGCAGAACATCTTCAGCTACGCGCAGTGGCTGGCCTGCGGCTACGTGGTCAACTGCCCCGAGTCGGCCAGCACCGTGACCATCGACCTCAAGGAAGTGGGCCCCACCTACTACTTCGCGCCGCCGCGTATTTTTGAAGGCCTGCTGACCAGCGTGATGATCCGCATGGAAGACGCGGGCACCATCAAGCGCAAGATGTTCGAGGCCTGCATGGCCGTGGCAAAGCGTGTGGGGCCGGCCCTGATGGACGGCGAGCCCGTGGGCCTGCTCGACCGCATCAAGTACACGCTGGGCAATGTGCTGGTGTACGGCCCGCTGCGCAACAACCTGGGGTTCAGCCGCGTGCGCGTGGCCTACACCGCGGGCGAGGCCATCGGGCCGGACCTGTTCACCTTCTACCGCTCCATCGGCATCAACTTGAAGCAGCTGTACGGCTCCACCGAGACCGCCGTGTTCGTCTGCCTGCAGCCCGACAACCAGGCCCGCGCCGACACGGTGGGCGTGCCGATCCGCGGCGTGGAGATCAAGGTGGCCGACAACGGCGAGATCCTCGTCAAGTCCGCCGGCCTGCTCAAGGAGTACTACAAGAACCCCACGGCCACGGCCGAGGTGCTGACGGCCGACGGCTGGTACCACACCAGCGATGCGGGCTTCCTCGACGCGCACGGACACCTGAAGATCATCGACCGCGTCAAGGACGTGGGCCGCATCAGGGGCGGCGCCAACGACGGCGCCATGTTCGCGCCCAAGTATGTGGAGAACAAGCTCAAGTTCTTCCCGCACATCAAGGAAGTGGTCGCCCTGGGCGACGGCCGCGAGAAGGTGTGCGTGATGGTCAACATCGACTTCGAAGCCGTGGGCAACTGGGCCGAGCGCCGCAACCTGCCCTACGCGGGCTACACCGACCTGGCGCAAAAGCCCGAGGTGTACGCGCTGATCCGCGAGTGCGTGGAAAAGGTCAACGCGGACCTGGCCACCGACGCCATGCTGGCCGGCAGCCAGGTCAGCCGCTTCCTGGTGCTGCACAAGGAGCTGGATGCCGACGACGGCGAGCTCACCCGCACCAACAAGGTCCGCCGCGGCTTCATCGCCGACAAATACGGCGTGCTGGTCGAGGCCCTGTACGCAGGCCGCACCGAACAGTTCATCGAGACCCAGGTCAAGTTCGAGGACGGCCGCACCGGCAGCGTGAGCGCCACGCTCAAGCTGTCCGACACCAAAACGTTCACCCCCGTGAAGACCGCCGCATGAAGCCCGCGCTCTACCCGCCCGAGAAGCCCCACGCCATGACCACCAAGAAGATCGGCGACGTCATCCTCGACGTCAAGAACATCAGCCTGCGGTTCGGCGGCGTGAAGGCGCTCACCGACATCTCGTTCAACGTCAAGGAGCACGAGATCCGCGCCATCATCGGGCCCAACGGCGCGGGCAAAAGCTCCATGCTCAACTGCATCAACGGCGTGTACACGCCGCAGGACGGCTCCATCACCTTCCGCGGCAAGACCTTCTCGCACATGAACTCGCGCCAGGTGGCCGAGATGGGCGTGGCCCGCACCTTCCAGAACCTGGCGCTGTTCAAGGGCATGAGCGTGATCGACAACATCATGACCGGCCGCAACCTGAAGATCAAAAGCAACCTGCTGCTGCAGGCGCTGCGCTGGGGCCCGGCCGAGCGCGAGGAGATCGCGCACCGCGAGAAGGTCGAGCACATCATCGACTTCCTCGAAATCCAGGCCTTTCGCAAGACCCCCGTGGGCCAGTTGCCCTACGGTCTGCAAAAGCGCGTGGACCTGGGCCGGGCTCTCGCGATGGAGCCGCAGGTGCTGCTGCTCGACGAGCCCATGGCCGGCATGAACGTGGAAGAAAAGCAGGACATGTGCCGCTTCATCCTGGACGTGAACGACGAGTTCGGCACCACCATCGTGCTCATCGAGCACGACATGGGCGTGGTGATGGATATCAGTGACCGCGTCGTGGTGCTCGACTACGGCAAGAAGATCGGCGACGGCACCCCCGACGAGGTGCGCAACAACGAAGACGTGATCAGCGCCTACCTGGGCACCAGCCACTGAAGGGCGGGAGAAAAAACAATGGCATTCTTTCTCGAAACACTGATCGGCGGCCTCATGGCCGGCATGCTGTATTCGCTGGTGGCCCTGGGCTTCGTGCTGATCTACAAGGCCTCGGGCGTCTTCAACTTCGCGCAGGGCGCGATGGTGCTGTTCGCCGCGCTGGCGATGGCGCGCTTTGCCGAATGGATCCCCAAGTGGACGGGCATCGCGAACCCCATCGTCGCCACGGTGGCGGCCTTCATCATCGCGGGCGCCATCATGTTCGTTGTGGCCTGGCTGATCGAGAAGCTGGTGCTGCGCCACCTGGTGAACCAAGAGGGCGCCACGCTGCTCATGGCCACGCTGGGCATCACCTACTTCCTCGAAGGCCTGGGCCAGACGATGTTCGGCAGCGACATCTACAAGATCGACATCGGCATGCCCAAGGAACCGATCTTCATGCTCGAGTCCCTGTTCCAAGGCGGCATCCTCGTCAACAAGGAAGACGTGATCGCCGCGGGCATCGCTGCAGCGCTGGTGGTGCTGCTCAGCGTCTTCTTCCAGAAGACCTCCACCGGCCGCGCCCTGCGCGCCGTGGCCGACGACCACCAGGCTGCCCAGTCCATCGGCATTCCCTTGAACCGCATCTGGGTCATCGTGTGGTGCGTGGCCGGGGTCGTGGCGCTGGTCGCCGGGATGATCTGGGGAAGCAAGCTCGGCGTGCAGTTCTCGCTGACCACGGTGGCGCTGCGTGCGCTGCCGGTGGTGATCCTGGGCGGCCTCACCTCGGTGCCCGGCGCCATCATCGGCGGGCTGATCATCGGTGTGGGCGAGAAGCTGTCCGAGGTGTACCTGGGCCCGTTCGTGGGCGGGGGCATCGAGATCTGGTTTGCGTATGTGCTGGCGCTGGTGTTCCTGCTGTTCAGACCGCAGGGCTTGTTCGGCGAAAAAATTATTGATCGCGTATGACGTACGCGACCAATAATTTTTCGAAGGAGGCACAACGCGCACCGCGCGTTGTCAGCGGGGCCGCAGGCGCCGCGTGGCACCGCAGGTGCGCCCCCGTGCAAAAGATCATCGATCGCGTCTGAAACATAACAAGACCAACAGGACACACACCATGCTCTACCGCGAAAACGGCCAGTTCAAGACCAGCTACCGCGCCGACCAGCAGATCTTCCCGATCGCGCAGGACCGCATCGCCATCGGCCTCATCCTGGCCGTGGCCTTCATCGCCGTGCCCATGCTGGCCAGCGACTACATCTTTCGCGCCATCCTGATCCCCTTCGTCATCATGGCGCTGGCGGCCCTGGGGGTGAACATCCTGGTGGGCTACTGCGGGCAGATCTCGCTGGGCTCGGGCGCCTTCATGGCCGTGGGGGCCTACGGTGCGTACAACTTCTTCGTGCGCATCCCCGGCATGCCGCTGGTGCCCGCGCTGATCCTGGGCGGCCTGTGCGCCACGTTCTTCGGCATCCTGTTCGGGCTGCCCAGCCTGCGCGTCAAGGGCCTGTACCTGGCGGTGGCCACGCTGGCCGCACAGTTCTTCTCGGACTGGATGTTCCTGCGCATCAAGTGGTTCACCAACAACTCCGATTCGGGCTCGGTGTCGGTGAACAGCCTGCAGGTCTTCGGCCTGCCCATCGAGAGCGCGACCAGCAAGTACATCTTCTGCCTGGCGGTGCTGGTGGTGGTGGCGCTGCTGGCCAAGAACCTGGTGCGCGGCGCCATCGGTCGCGAGTGGATGGCGATCCGCGACATGGACGTGGCCGCCGCGGTGATCGGCATCCGCCCGATGTATGCCAAGCTCAGCGCGTTTGCCGTCAGCTCCTTCATCATCGGCATGGCCGGCGCGCTGTGGGCCTTCGTGCACCTGGGTGCGTGGGAGCCGGCGGCCTTCTCGGTGGAGGTGTCGTTCCGCCTGCTGTTCATGGTGATCATCGGCGGCCTGGGCTCCATCATGGGCGGCTTCTTCGGCGCGGCCTTCATCGTGGTGCTGCCCATCGTGCTCAACCAGTTCCTGCCCGCACTGCTGGGCCTCTTCGGCATCACGATCTCCACGGCGGGCGTGTCGCATGCCGAGCTGATGATCTTCGGCGCGCTCATCGTCTGGTTCCTGATCGTCGAGCCCCACGGCCTGGCCAAGCTGTGGTCTACCGCCAAGCAAAAGCTGCGGCTGTGGCCCTTCCCGCATTGACTGATATGCACCCCCTGAGTCGCTTCGCGCCTTCCCCCTCTCCTTCGGGAGGGGGACGCCACCGGTGGCCTGGCAGAGCCAGTTCCACGGTGGCGCTGGCCTCGTGCATGCCAGTGCAAAGCTCGCAGCCCTTGAATCCGTCAGTTTCTTCCCCGTGCTTCAACACATTCATTCAAAGGAGACATCCATGAAGCTTTCGAAACTCGTGATCGCCGCTGCGGTGGTTGCCGCTGGCGCATCGTCCGTCGCGACGAGTGCCTTCGCGCAAGCCAAGGAGCAGTTCTTCCCGCTGCTGTCTTACCGCACGGGCCCCTACGCTCCCAACGGCGTGCCTTGGGCCAACGGCAAGCAGGACTACATCAAGATGATCAACGCCCGCGACGGCGGGATCAACGGCGTGAAGCTGACCTTTGAAGAATGTGAAACGGGCTACGCCACCGACCGCGGCGTGGAGTGCTACGAGCGTCTGAAGGGCAAGCCCGGCGTGGCGCTGTTCGACCCGCAGGCCACCGGCATCACCTTTGCGCTGACCGAAAAAGCGCCCGTGGACAAGATCCCGCTGATGACGCTGGGCTACGGCCTGTCGGTGGCGCAGGACGGCCAGGCCTTCAAGTGGAACTTCCCCTTCATGGGCAGCTACTGGACCGGCGCCGACATCCTGATCCAGCACATCGGCAAGTCCGCCGGCGGGCTGGACAAGCTCAAGGGCAAGAAGATCGCGCTGGTCTACCACGACAGCCCCTTCGGCAAGGAGCCCATCCCGCTGCTGCAGGAGCGCGCCAAGATGCACGGCTTCGAGCTGCAGATGCTGCCCGTGACCGCGCCCGGCGTGGAGCAGAAAGCCACCTGGCTGCAGGTGCGCCAGAGCCGCCCCGACTACGTGCTGCTGTGGGGCTGGGGCGTGATGAACTCCACCGCCCTGAAGGAAGCGCAGGCCACCGGCTTCCCGCGCGACAAGCTGTATGGCGTGTGGTGGGCCGGCGCCGAGCCGGACGTGCGCGATGTGGGCGAAGGCGCCAAGGGCTACCACGCCCTGGCGCTGAACGGCTACGGCACGCAGAGCAAGGTCATCCAGGACATCATGAAGCACGTGCACGACAAGGGCCAGGGCACGGGCCCCAAGGACGAAGTGGGCTCGGTGCTGTACACGCGCGGCGTGATCATCCAGATGCTGGCGGTCGAGTCGGTGCGCCGCGCGCAGGAGCGCTTCGGCAAGGGCAAGGTCATGACCGGCGAGCAGGTGCGCTGGGGCATGGAGAACCTGGCACTGGACCAGAAGAAGCTCGACGCCATGGGCTTTGGCGGCGTGATGCGCCCCCTGTCCACCAGCTGCGCCGACCACATGGGCTCGACCTGGGCGCGCGTGCACACCTGGGACGGCAAGAAGTGGGACTTCTCGTCCGACTGGTACCAGGCCGATGAGCAGATCCTGAAGCCCATGGTGAAGGCCGGGGCGGAGAAGTATCTGGCGGACAAGAAGATGACGCGTCGCGACGCTGCCGACTGCCAAAGCTAAGTACATCCCCCTGAGCGGCTGCGCCGCTCCCTTTCTCTCGAATCGCTGGCGCGATTCGGGAAGGGGGACGCCACCAGCGCGGCGGGGCGGCCCTTGCGCGGTGGCCCTCGCGTCTGGGCTGCGACCGTACCGACGGGCGTGACGAAGCGGTTGCTCCCGGGGGCAGCCGCCAACCCAAAGCGTTGCGAACTACCGCAGCTCTTTGGATTGGCACAGCGAAGGAAGAGAAGACCATGGACTCCAACAGCAATATCGTTCTCAACGTCAACGGCATCGAGGTCATCTACAACCACGTGATCCTGGTGCTCAAGGGCGTTTCGTTGCAGGTGCCGCAGGGCTCCATCGTGGCGATCCTGGGGGGCAACGGGGCGGGCAAGACCACCACGCTGCGCGCGATCTCCAACCTGCTGCAGGGGGAGCGCGGCGAGGTCACCAAGGGCAGCATCGAGCTGCGCGGCGAGCGCATCGAGAATTTGTCGCCCGCCGACCTGGTGCAGCGCGGCGTGGTGCAGGTGATGGAGGGGCGGCACTGCTTTGCCCACCTGACCATCGAAGAGAACCTGATGACGGGCAGCTACACCCGCACCAGCAAGGCCGAGATCGCGGCCAACCTGGAGAAGGTCTACAACTACTTTCCGCGCCTGAAGACGCGGCGCACCTCGCAGGCGGCGTACACGTCGGGCGGCGAGCAGCAGATGTGCGCCATCGGCCGCGCGTTGATGGCCAACCCCAGCATGGTGCTGCTCGACGAGCCCTCCATGGGCCTGGCGCCGCAGATCGTGGAGGAGGTGTTCAACATCGTGAAGGACCTGAACACCAAGGAGAAGGTCACCTTCCTGCTGGCCGAGCAGAACACCAACATGGCCCTCAAATATTCGGACTACGGCTACATCATGGAAAGCGGCCGCGTGGTCATGGACGGCGCCGCGAGCGACCTGGCCAACAACGAGGACGTCAAGGAGTTCTACCTGGGCGTGGGGGGCGGGGAGCGCAAGAGCTTCAAGGATGTCAAGAGCTACAAGCGGCGCAAGCGCTGGTTGGCCTAGGGTGCCCCCTGAGGCGCTGGCGCGCCTTCCCCCTCAGGGGGACGCACCCGGTGGACTGGCGGAGCCAGATCCACGGGTGCGCTGGTGGGGGCAGTGGGGGGGTTTGGCGGTGTGACGCAACCAACTTTTTTGTTTACTCCTGATTTCATAGCTGCTGGCGCTTGATGGGTGTGCGGTAGCGGCTTATTTCATTCAAAACACTGCAGAGGAATCCCGGCATGACGACGTTTTTTGACGCCCAGGAAACCCGGAGCACGGCCGAGCGCGAGGCGGCGCTGCTGGCGGCGTTGCCGCGGCAGGTGGGGCATGCGCAGCAGAACAGTGCGGCGTTTGCGGACATCCTGGCCGGCGTGGATGCGGCGGGGGTGACCAGCCGTGCAGCGCTGGCGCGACTGCCGGTCACGCGCAAGTACGAGCTGCTGGAGCGCCAGCAGGCGCAGCGCGCGAGCAATGTGTTCGGCGGGTTTTCGGCGCTGGGCTTTGGGGCGGGCATGCCGCGGGTGTTTGCAAGCCCGGGCACCATCTACGAGCCCGAGGGCACGCGGCCCAACTACTGGCGCATGGCGCGGGCGATCTACGCGGCGGGGTTCCGGCGGGGCGAGCTGATCCACAACAGCTTCAGCTACCACTTCGTGCCCGCGGGTTCGATGATGGAGACCGGTGCCCATGCGCTGGGCTGCACCGTGTTCGCGGGCGGTACGGGCCAGACCGAGCAGCAGGTGCAGGCCATGGCCGAGTTGCGGCCCGCGGGCTACATCGGCACGCCGAGCTTTCTGAAAATCATCGTGGAAAAAGCCGCCGAGCTGGGCGTGCCGCTGCCCACGGTGACCAAGGCGCTGGTGTCCGGCGAGGCGTTCCCGCCGTCGCTGCGCGACTGGTTTGCCGAGCGCGGCATCGCGGGCTACCAGTGCTACGCCACGGCCGACCTGGGCCTGATCGCCTACGAGACCTCGGCGCGCGAAGGCCTGGTGCTGGACGAAGACGTGATCGTCGAGATCGTGCGCCCCGGCACCGGCGACCCGGTGCCCGAGGGCGAGGTGGGCGAACTGGTGGTGACCACGCTCAACCCCGACTACCCGCTGATCCGCTTTGGCACCGGCGACCTCTCGGCCGTGCTGCCGGGCACCTGCCCCACGGGCCGCACCAACACCCGCATCAAGGGCTGGATGGGTCGCGCGGACCAGACGACCAAGGTGCGCGGCATGTTCGTGCATCCGGGCCAGATCGCGACCATCGCACGGCGCTTTCCGCAGGTGCTGCGCGCACGCTTGGTGGTCAGCGGCGAGATGGCCAACGACCAGATGGTGCTGCAGGTCGAGACCACCGAGACCGCCGAAGGCCTGGCGCGCCAACTGGGCGACGCCATCCGCGAAGTGACCAAGCTGCGCGGCGACGTGCAGATGGTGGCCCCCGGCACCCTGCCCAACGACGGCAAGGTGATCGAGGACGCCAGAAGCTACCAGTAGGCCATCGGCTTGGCCGCGGCGCGCCCGGCCGCCGGCTGCGGCCAACCCTAGTGCCAGGCGTCCACCGCACGGCACCGCAGGTTTGCGCCAGCGCAAGAAACCGCCCATTCAGGCGGCCGCCACCGCCCGCCATTCCCATCCTGCCCCCCCGGGAACTGCAGTATTTACCCTAACGCATGCTCACTATTCAATAGCACTTGGCGCTTGATAGGCAAGCCCTGCAGGCCTTTTTGGCTTGAAGACCCTGCAGGGGGTGTGCTACGTAATATCCGCAATACCTCGCCAGACCCCCCTCGCTATCATGGCCCGTCATTTACAGGAGAGACCATGAAAAAAATGCTGAAACTCGCACTGATCGCTGCCGCTGCAGCCACCGCCTTTGGCGCCAGCGCCCAGGAGTTCCCGTCCAAGGACAAGACGATCACCATCGTGGTCCCCTACGCCGCTGGCGGCCCCACCGACCGCGTGGCGCGCGACCTGGCCGAAGCCATCCGCAAGCCCCTGGGCGGCATCAGCGTGGTGGTGGACAACTCGGCCGGCGCCGGCAGCACTATCGGCTCCGCCAAGGTGGCCCGCGCCGCACCGGACGGCTACACCCTGCTGCTCAACCACGTGAGCATGGCCACCATGCCCACCATGTACCGCAAGCTGGCCTTCAACGTCGCCAACGACTTCGAATACCTGGGCGTGATCAACGACGTGCCCATGACGCTCATCGCCCGCCCCTCGATGCCCGCCAACAACTACAAGGAACTGGCTGGCTGGCTGCAGCAGAACAAGGGCAAGATCAACCTGGGCAACGCAGGCCAGGGCTCGGCATCGCACCTGTGCGGCCTGATCTTCCAGAGCGCCGTGCAGGTCGACATGACCGCCGTACCGTACAAGGGCACCGCACCTGCCATCACCGACCTGATCGGCGGCCAGATCGACCTGCTGTGCGACCAGACCACCAACACCACGTCGCAGATCGAAAGCAAGAAGGTCAAGGCCTATGCCGTGACCACCAGCAAGCGCCTGACCACCCCCGCCCTGAAAGACCTGCCCACGCTGGCCGAGTCGGGTGTGAAGGACTTCAACGTGACCATCTGGCACGGCCTGTACGCCCCCAAGGGCACGCCCGCACCGATACTGACCAAGATCAACGACGCCCTCAAGGTCGCCCTGAAGGACCCCGAGTTCATCAAGAAGCAGGAAGGCCTGGGCGCCGTGGTTGCGACCGACAAGCGTGTCGAGCCTGCGGAACACAAGAAGTTTGTGCTGGCTGAGACCGAGAAGTTCGGTGCGGCCATCAAGGCTGCGGGGTCGTACGCGGACTGATTGACCACCGCACAGACGGTCTGGCGCAGCCGGTTGCGCTGAGCCCGCAAAGCAGCCGCCCTGGCGAAAAGCAGGGCGGCTTTTTGTTGGCGGCAGTCGTGATGATTGGGCGGTTGCGTGACCCCGCTGGCCGCGCCCGCTAGAGGAATGAGGCAGACGAGCAGGGGGCGATCATTCAGTCATCTGTTCACAGCGGACATCGCGCGGGTCCAGCGCCACGAACCGGTCATTGGCCGCATCGATCATCCATACAGCCTCCACCCCCGGCGGCCCGGCCACTGTATCGCGCCCACCCCAGCGAAGCAGCACATAGACAGGTTGCGATCCAGACTGGCCCACATCGCATTGACCGGCTGTGGGGGAAATGAGCTCCAGAGGGTCGTCCCCCAAGCCTTCTTCGGCGTAGTTGCTGACTTGGGGGAGCACCTGGACCGCGACGATTTCCCAGAGGGGAAAACTGAGGAGCGGGGCATTGCTTTTACGCGTTTTGGCGATCAGAAGAACAGGCACGCCTTGACACACTGCCACCACGTCGGACCAGCCGATTTTCTCTGGCTCGTTCTCCCATTCCACACTGGCACCCATGAAATCGCAGGGAGAGCCCTCCACCAAACGTCCCTGGGCCGCGGAGGACAGGTAGGTTTTCCCGAGCAAGGCTTGCGCGTCGGAGACTCCAGCGATTGGGACCTCCTCGGTGCGCTGGCATGCCGCCAAGGCGCAGCACAGGGCCAGGGTTACAACCATGTGTTGGCCCATCACCAGCGCCTCATGTCTGTGGCGTGAATCTTCAAACCGGTGCTGCCTGACAACAGCCGCTTTTGCGCATGTGACTCCACGATGGTCATCCCCTTCGGAGCGCGTCCGTAAAGCTCCTCGGGATTGATTCTGCCGGCGAGCCCTCCACGGGCGTACTGGTCCGTCCGAATTTCGAAATGCAAGTGCTGATCTTCCCCGGTCATACCTCTGGCATTGCCGGAGGTGCCGGTATAGGCAATGATTTCCCCTTGCTCGACCTTGCAGCCCGCCGCCACGTTGAAGAGGCTCAAGTGCGAGTACAGCGCAAACAGCGCGCGTCCCTGAAATGAAAACTCCAGCACGACGGTCTTTCCGTGACCTTTGGGTCCTTCATCCTTCGCACTTTTGATCACACCGTCCGCAATTGCGTAGCAAGCCGTGAGCTTGGTCGCCACCAAGTCCCACCCTTGGTGATCACGCTTCGTCCCATCGGCGTTGGTCCGCACCGTGCCGAAAGTGTTGTTCGTCACATCACGCCGGATGCGGTTGCTCTCCAAAGGCCATGCCAGAAAACCCATCGACAAATCCCTCCTGATTCGCAGCACCTCTACTGGGTGCTGGCGGCGCGAATCATAGGAGTCGAAAATTCTTTTCAGCCACGAGAGGGCGTAACAGACTTGCTCGCGTGTAACGGGCTACAACCCCTCAGAACAATGTAGCAAAGTATGCACTTGATACGGGTTATCCCATCTGCGCAGGGCGTCCGAGCCCACGTACAAAGAGAGTCACAGCCGTCGAGCTGGAAGACCATCCGTACTACGAAAGCCCGCCCATGGCTCAGCCGCAACCAGCCCCCTACCAACCCGCGCGCACCAGCGCACAGATCCAGGCCCGCAGCCAGGCGCGCAGCCGCCGCAAGGCCGTCGCGCTCGCCTTCACCCTGAGCGCGCTCGGTGCCCTCGCCATCGCCGCGGCGGGCTCGCTGCTGGTAGCACCGGGCGCTGCCCATGCGCAGACCGCAGCGCCCACGACCGGCGGCGGCTGGCCCACCAAGCCCGTGCGCATCGTGGTGCCGTTCGCCCCGGGCGGCACCACCGACATCCTGGCGCGCGCCATGGCGCCCGAACTGAGCCGTGCATTCGGACAGCAGTTCATCGTTGACAACCGTGCGGGCGCGGGCGGCAATGTGGGGGCCGAGATCGTGGCCAAGTCACCGGCTGACGGCTACACGCTGCTGATGGGCACGGTGGGCACGCACGGCATCAACCGCGCGCTGTATGCCAAGCTGCCGTACGACCCGATCAAGGACTTCGTGCCCATCACCATGGTCGCTGCGGTGCCCAACGTGATGGTGATGAATGCCGACAAGGCCAAGGCCCAGGGCATCTCCAACGTGCAGGACTTCATCCGCGTGGCCAAGGCCAGCCCGGGCAAGATGAACATGGCGTCGAGCGGCAATGGCACGTCCATCCACCTCGCGGGCGAGCTGTTCAAGAGCATGACGGGCACCTTCATGCTGCACCTGCCCTACCGCGGCTCGGGCCCCGCGCTGCTGGACATGGTGGCGGGCAATGCCGATGTGATGTTCGACAACCTGCCGTCGTCGATGGCGCAGATCAAGGCGGGCAAGCTCACGGCGCTGGCGGTGACCAGCTCGCAGCGCTCCAGCGCCTTGCCCGATGTGCCGACGGTGGAGCAGGCCGGCGGCCCCACGCTCAAGGGTTACGAAGCCAGCTCGTGGTTCGGCCTGCTGGCGCCTGCTGGCACACCGGCCGACATCGTGAACCGCATCCAACAGGAAGTCTCCAAGTCGCTCGCCACGCCGGCGATGAAGGAGCGGCTGGTGGCGCAGGGCGCGATCCCTGGGGGCAACACGCCCGCCGACTTCGCCAGGCACATCGACAACGAGCACAAGAAGTGGGCGCAAGTGGTGAAGACGTCGGGAGCGAAGGTGGATTGATCGCCGCTGACGGCGCGGCCATCGCGCCACGCGCTGTCGCCACAACTATGCGCCTCTTTCAAATTTGAATGCCTGCCGGATCGCTGCGGGCATGTTCCGGCAGTGATTCAAAGGCGGCCAGGGCGTCCGTCCGCCCCAGTGCGAGAGTCCAGATCAGATCACATCTGATCACGCACCCCAGACCACATCCGCGCCCTCGGCCGCGCTGCGCTTGAGCATGTCGATCAGCGGTGCCACCCGCTGGCGCAGGCGCACGGCCTCGGCGCGTTCCTGCGTGGTGGCTTCGTCGTCGCCGTCCGCGTCTGCAGAGGCCGGCAGGGCTTCTTCGGCGGCCACGGCCGACTCGAGCGCTGCGATGGCGGCAGGGATCTGGGCGACCGTCACGATGCCGCTGGCACCCGGCGTCTTGCCCATGATGGTCACGACCTGGCGGCCCTGCGGCTCCAGCATGATCAGGTCGGCTGCAGCGCGGGATTTGAATTTGTAGAGCATGGAGGTGAACCGTTTTCTTGGTTGGATGAAGCAGACTCAGCTGCGGTAGATGTACTCGCGGGTGAACGGATAGTCCGATTGTGCGCCGGGCATCGCCCCCGTGGTCATGTCGCCGTCGGGCCGGACGGCCAGCATCTGGTGCAGGGCCATCCAGCCGCGCTCGAACCCCAGCGCACTGCCTGCAAGGTACAGGCGGTACGCACGCAGGACTTTATCGCCCTGCTCGCTGCCCCAGTGTGCGGCCAGCACGTCGCGCGCCGCAGGCAGGCGGGCCTCCAGCCTGTCGGACCATGCCCACAGCGTGCGCGCGTAGTGCGGGCGCAGGTTTTCGGTGTCCACCATCTCCAGGCCCGCGCGCGCCATGTCGTGCAGCACCGCGCTCACATGGATGAGCTCGCCGCCCGGAAAGATGTACTGCTCGATGAAATCCTCCATGCCCGCGCCCAGTTGCGCGTTGTCCACCGCGCCGGCGGTGATGCCGTGGTTCAGCATCAGGCCGCCCGGGCGCAGCAGGCGGTGCACGGTGTCGAAGTAGCGGCCCATCTGCGCGCGGCCCACGTGCTCGAACATGCCGACCGAGGCGATCTTGTCGAAGGGCTGGCCGGGCGGCAGCTCGCGGTAGTCGCGCAGCTCCATGCGCACCCGGCCCTGCAGGCCGCGCTCTGCGATGAGGCGCTGCACGTGCGCATGCTGGTGGTGCGACAGCGTGATGCCCGTGGCGTCCACGCCGTAATGCTCGGCCGCCCACAGCAGCAGGCCACCCCAGCCCGCGCCGATATCGAGAAAGCGCTCGCCGGGCGCCAGGCGCAGCTTGCGGCAGATGTGGTCGAGCTTGGCCTCCTGCGCGGAGGCCAGGTCCAGGGCGGCGTCCCGGTAGTAGGCGCACGAGTACACGCGCCGCTCGTCCAGCCACAGCGCATAGAAGTCGTCGGACAGGTCGTAGTGGAACTGCACATGCCGTGCATCGTGCCCCAGGGTGTGCACGGCCATGGAGCGGGCCCGCGCCAGCACGCGCTGCCACCAGCCATGGTGCTGGTCGCGGGCCGGATCGCGCGTCAGCAGGCCCGCGGCCGCAGCCATGAGGTCGCGCATGCCGCCCTCCAGCGCCACCCGGCCTTCGACGATGGCGGCGCCCACGTTGCCGATCTCGCCCGTGGCCAGCGCCACCAGCGCCAAGCGGTCGCGAAAGCGCAGCGTGACCGCGGGGTCGCGCGCGCCCAGTTGCTGCCCGGCGGGCAGTTGCACGGCCATCGGCACCGGCAGCGCCGCCAGCCGCCCTTCCAGGGTGTTCAGAAGGTGCTTCATGCAATTTATTTTTGGCAGCTTGCTGCACTGCGTCAACACCTGGCGCCATGACCTTGCCCGCGCCATGGGTCGCCGGGAAGGCCCCATTGACAGCATGTTGTTTAAGCCTAAACTATTTTCCCATGAACATCCTCTGCATTGGCGGCGGGCCCGCAGGCCTTTATTTCGCACTGCTCATGAAGCAGCAAGACCCTGCCCACCGGGTCACGGTGGTCGAGCGCAACCGGCCGTTCGACACCTTCGGCTGGGGCGTGGTGCTGTCCGACCAGACGCTGGCCAACCTGCAGGCGGCCGACGCGCCCACGGCCGCGCTCATCGGCGACGCGTTCAACCACTGGGACGACATCGAGGTGTTCTTCAAGGGCCGCAGCGTGCGTTCTTCGGGCCACGGCTTTTGCGGCATCGGGCGCAAGCGGCTGCTCAACATCCTGCAGGACCGGTGCCTGGCCGTGGGCGTGGAGCTGGTGTTCGAGACCGATGTAGCCGACGACCAGGCCCTGGCCGCGCAGTACGGCGCCGACCTGGTGATCGCCAGCGACGGCCTCAACAGCCGCATCCGCACGCGCTACGCCGCCACCTACCAGCCCGACATCGACCTGCGCGAGTGCCGCTTTGTCTGGCTGGGCACGCACAAGAAACTGGACGCTTTTACCTTCGCTTTCGAGCAGACCGAGCACGGCTGGTTTCAGGCGCACGCCTACCAGTTCGACGCCGACACCTCCACCTTCATCATCGAGACGCCCGAAGCGGTGTGGAAGGCGCACGGCCTGGACCAGATGGAGCAGCCCGAGGCGATTGCGTTCTGCGAAAAGCTGTTTGCCAAGTACCTCGATGGCAACGCCCTCATCAGCAATGCCACGCACCTGCGCGGCTCGGCCAACTGGATCCGCTTTCCGCGCGTGATCTGCAACACCTGGGTGCACCGCGAGACCATCGGCGGCAAGCAGGTGCCCATCGTGCTGATGGGCGACGCGGCGCACACCGCGCATTTCTCGATCGGCAGCGGCACCAAGCTCGCGCTCGAAGACGCGATCGACCTGGCCAACGAGTTCGCCACCGGGCTGCCGAACGGCATGCCCATGGATGAAATCCTCACCCACTACGAGGCGCGCCGCAGCGTCGAGGTGCTCAAGATCCAGAACGCCGCGCGCAACTCCACCGAGTGGTTCGAGAATGTCAACCGCTACACCGGCATGCAGGTGGAGCAGTTCGCGTACTCCCTGCTCACCCGCAGCCAGCGCATCAGCCACGAAAACCTGCGGCTGCGCGATGCGCAGTGGCTGGAGGGCTATGAAACCTGGCTGGCCGGTGGCAAGACAGCCGTTCCCCCGATGCTCACGCCCTTTGCGTTGAAGGGCCTCACGCTCAAGAACCGCATCGTCGTCTCGCCCATGGCCACCTACAGCGCGGTCGATGGCGTGCCGCAGGACTTCCACCTGGTGCACCTGGGCGCGCGCGCGCTGGGCGGTGCGGCGCTGGTGATGGTGGAGATGACCAGCCCCACGCCCGAGGGCCGCATCACCCCTGCCTGCACCGGGCTGTGGAACGATGCGCAGCAGGCCGCGTTCACGCGCATCGTGCACTTCGTGCACGGCAGCAGCACCGCCAAGATCGGCCTGCAGCTGGGCCACAGCGGCCCCAAGGGCTCCACGCGCGTGGGCTGGGAAGGCACGGACGAGCCGCTGCCTGATGGCAACTGGCCCCTGCTGGCCGCCAGCGCCCTGGCCTACGGCGAGCAGAACCAGTCGCCCGCCGCCATGACCCGCACCGACATGGACCAGATGACCGCCGCGTTCACCGACAGCACACGGCGCGCACTGGCCTGCGGCTTCGACTGGCTGGAGCTGCACTGCGCGCACGGCTACCTGCTGGCCAGCTTCATCAGCCCCATCACCAACCAGCGCACGGATGAATACGGCGGCAGCAGCATCGACAACCGCTGCCGCTACCCGCTCGAAGCGTTCGCCGCCGTGCGCGCTGTGTGGCCGGCCGACAAGCCGCTCTCCGTGCGCATCTCGGCCCACGACTGGGCGCCGGGCGGCACCACGCCCGACGACGCGGTGCAGATCGCGCGCCTGTTCCAGGCCGCCGGCGCCGACCTGATCGACGTGTCGTCCGGCCAGACCACGCGTGCCGCCAAGCCGGTGTACGGCCGCATGTACCAGACGCCGTTTGCCGACCGCATCCGCAATGAGGTGGGCATTGCCACCATGGCCGTGGGCGCGATCAGCGAGGCCGACCACGCCAACAGCATCATTGCCGCCGGCCGCGCCGACCTGTGCGCCATCGCCCGCCCCCACCTGGCCGATCCGGCATGGACGCTGCACGCCGCTGCGCAGCTGAGCCCCGTGGCCGCCGCGCACACCGACTGGCCGGAGCAGTACGCCAGCGGCCGCGACCAGATGCTGCGCGAGATCGCCAAGCAAAAGCAGGTCGCAGCGCTGGCTGCACAATCGCCATCAGCTATCAAAAACAGAGCATCAGCCGAGGAAGAGGGCTAGCCATGGACCTCGAAGCCCGCCTGCACGGCGCCGCCCCCAGCGAGCACCCCGAGGCGCTGCGCCTGTGGCTGCGCATGCTCACCTGCACGCAGCTCATCGAAAAGCAGGTGCGCAGCAACCTGCGCGCGCAGTTCGACACCACGCTGCCGCGCTTTGACCTGATGGCGCAGCTCGAACGCGCGCCCGAAGGCATGAAGATGAAAGAGCTCTCGCGCCGCATGATGGTGACGAGCGGCAACATCACGGGCATCACCGACCAGCTGGTGGCCGAAGGCCTGGTGGAGCGCCTGGACGTGGAGGGCGACCGCCGCGCCTACCTGGTGCGCCTGACACCGCAAGGCCGCCAGCAGTTCAACGACATGGCGCGCCAGCACGAGCAGTGGATCGTCGAGGCGTTTGCCACGCTGGGCGAACGCGACATCGCCACCTTGCACCGCCTGCTGGGCAAGGTGAAAGAACACACCCAAGACAACTCTTTGGAGACAGCCGAATGAAACACTTCATCGGGGCCAGCAACCCCATGCGCGAGCAGTTCAACCCAGAGGCCCGCTACGTGGCCGAGCATTTTGCGTGGAGCTTTGACGGCGGTGTGGGCACCGTCAAGCTCAACCGGCCAGACCGCAAGAACCCGCTCACCTTCCAGAGCTACTCGGAGCTGCGCGACTTCTTCTACGCGCTGCGGTTCGCGACCGACGTGAAGGCCATCGTCGTCACCGGTGCGGGCGGCAACTTCTGCTCGGGCGGCGACGTGCACGAGATCATCGGGCCGCTGACCACCATGACCATGCCCGAGCTGCTGGAGTTCACGCGCATGACGGGCGACCTCGTCAAGGCCATGCGCGCCTGCCCGCAGCCCGTGCTAGGCGCCATCGACGGCATCTGCGCCGGTGCGGGCGCGATGATGGCGCTGGCCTGCGACATGCGCTACGGCACCCAGGCGACCAAGACCGCCTTCCTCTTCACCCGCGTGGGCCTGGCCGGTGCCGACATGGGCGCCTGCGCCCTGCTGCCCCGGATGATCGGCCAGGGCCGCGCCAGCGAGCTGCTGTTCACCGGCCGCGCGATGACGGCGCACGAAGGCCTGGCCTGGGGCTTCTTCAATGATTTGTATGAGAGCGCCGACCTGCTGGCCAACGTGCAGGCCACGGCGCGCACGCTGGCCGACGGCCCCACCTTTGCCCACGGCATGACCAAGACCATGCTCAGCCAGGAGTGGAGCATGACCATCGAGCAGGCCATCGAAGCCGAGGCGCAGGCGCAGGCCATCTGCATGCAGACCGAAGACTTCCGGCGCGCGTACGAGGCGTTTGCGGCCAAGCAAAAGCCTGTGTTCCAAGGGGATTGAGAAGATGCACGTCGCAACGCCCCCAGCCCCCCGCCCGCCCTCCACGGCGCACCTGGCTCTGCCCTTCTTCGACGACGCCCACCGCGCGCTGGCCGGCGGCCTGGTGCCCTGGGCTGCCGCGCAGCAGGTCGACGAAACCGACGACCGCGCCGCCTGCCGCGACTGGGTGCAGCGCCTGGGCGCGGGCGGCTGGCTGCGCTACTGCGTGCCCGCCGAACACGGCGGCGCGCTGCCCGCACTCGACTCGCGCGCGCTGGTGCTGCTGCGCGAGACACTGGCTTACCACTCGCCGCTGGCGGACTTTGCCTTTGCGATGCAGGGCCTGGGCAGCGGCGCCATCACGCTGGCCGGCAGCCCCGCGCAGCAGGCGCACTACCTGCAGGGCGTGGCGCGCGGCGAACTGATCGCGGCATTCGCGCTGAGCGAGCCCGAGGCAGGCTCCGATGTGGGCGCTATGCAAACGATAGCTACTTGCGCTCATCCATCCAGCGATAGCGGCCACAACGGCTCCTATTCGCTGACCGGCACCAAGACCTGGATCAGCAACGGCGGCATTGCCGACTTCTACTGCGTGTTCGCCAAGACCGACCCGGCGGGCGGCACGCGCGGCATCAGCGCCTTCATCGTCGATGCGGACACGCCGGGGCTCGATGCCTCGCACCACATCCACGTGATGGCACCGCACCCGCTGGCCACGCTGCAGTTCACCGATTGCAAAGTGCCTGGCGACGCGTTGCTGGGCGAAGAAAATGGCGGTTTCAAACTGGCCATGCGCACGCTCGACATCTTTCGCGCGTCGGTCGCCGCCGCCGCGCTGGGCATGGCGCGCCGCGCACTGGCTGAGGCCGTGCACCACGCGCGCCAGCGCCGCATGTTCGGCCAGACGCTGGCGGACTTCCAACTCACGCAGGCCAAGATCGGCGAGATGGCCGCGCTGGTGGACAGCGCCGCGCTGCTCACCTACCGCGCGGCCTGGCTGCGCGACACGGGCCAGGCCCGGGTCACGGCCGAAGCCGCGATGGCAAAAATGACCGCCACCGAAAACGCCCAGCGCGTCATCGACATGGCGCTGCAACTGCACGGCGGGCGCGGCGTGGAAGTGGGCAGCAAGGTCGAGTCGCTGTACCGCGACATCCGCTCGCTGCGCATCTACGAAGGTGCCACCGAAGTGCAGCAACTCATCATCGGCAAGGCCACCCTGCAGGAGTAACACGACATGAGCAGCACCAGCACGAGCAGCAGCAGCAGCAGCAGCACCGCCCCGTCCGCACAGCCCGACCATTTCGTGCACGACCGCCTGCCCCCACCCGAGGCCTGGCCCACGCTGCACTACGACCTGCCCGAGCAGCAGATCGCCGCGCAGGCCAACCTGGTGCAGGCGCTGTTCGAGCAGGCCGAGCGCGCCGGCCACATCGACCGCCCCCTGCTGCGCGGCCCGCACCGCACGTACACCTACCGCGACGCCTGGACCGAAGCCGCGCGCATCGCCGAGGTATTGACGCAGGACCACGGCCTCGTGCCCGGCAACCGCGTGCTGCTGCGCGGCGGCAACACGGTGGAGATGGCGCTGGCTTGGCTGGGCACGGTGTACGCCGGCCTGGTCGCAGTGGCCACCATGCCGCTGCTGCGCGCGGGCGAGCTGGCCAGCATCATCGAACGCGCACAGCCCACGCTGGCGCTGTGCGACGGCCGCCTGCTGGCCGAACTGCAGGCGGCGCAGGCGCAGCAACCGGTGCTGGCCGCCATCGTGCCGTTCCACACCGCGCCCGACGCGGCCGACCTGATCCAGCGCGCCCAGGCCAAGCCGGGCACCACGCCGCCCTGCCCCACATCGGCCGACGACATCGCGCTCATGGCCTTTACGTCCGGCACCACGGGCGCACCCAAGGCCGCGGTGCACACCCACCGCGACGTGCTCGCCGCCTGCGAGGCCTGGCCGCGCCATGTGCTCAAGGCCACGCCCGACGACATCGTGGCCGGATCGCCGCCGCTGGCCTTCACCTTCGGGCTGGGCGGCCTGCTCGTCTTCCCCATGTGGGCCGGGGCCAGCGTGTACTTCCCGGACCAGCCCTACACGCCCGAGACCATGGTCACGCTGATGCGCGATGCGGGCGTCACCATCTGCTACACCGCGCCCACCTTCTACCGGCAGATGGCGCCGTTCGCCCAACAGATCGGCCTGCCGCAACTGCGCATCAGCGTGAGCGCGGGCGAAGGCCTGCCTGACGCCACACGCCAGCTGTGGAAAAACGCTACCGGCATCGACATGACGGATGGCATCGGCGCCACCGAGATGTTCCACATCTTTGTCTCGTCGGCGGGCGGCGAAACACGCCCCGGCGCCATCGGCAAGGTCGTGCCCGGCTACACCGCCAAGGTGGTGGACGACGACGGCCAGGAGGTGCCGCTGGGCACCGTGGGCAAGCTCGCCGTCGTCGGGCCCACTGGCTGCAAGTACCTGGACGACCCGCGCCAGGCCAAGTATGTGAAGGATGGCTGGAACTATCCCGGCGACGCGTTCACGCAGGACGCTGACGGCTATTTCTTCTACCAGGCGCGCGACGACGACATGATCATCACCGCTGGCTACAACGTGGGCGGCCCCGAGGTGGAAGACGCCCTGCTGCGCCACCCCGCGGTGGCCGAGTGCGGCGTGATCGGCGTGCCTGACGAAGAGCGCGGCATGGTGGTCAAGGCCATCTGCGTGCTGAAACCCGGGCACACCGGCGACGCAGCCATGGTGAAGACCTTGCAGGACCACGTGAAGGCCACGATTGCCCCGTTCAAGTACCCGCGCGTAGTGGAGTTCGTCACGGTATTGCCGCGCACCGAGACGGGCAAGCTGCAGCGGTTCAAGCTGCGTCAGGGGGCTATGGGCGCGCCTTCGCCTGCTCCGTCTTCCTCATCGTCGTCCTCGTCGTCGTCCTCTTAGAAGATAGTAGAAACAACATGATCAACACACTTTTGCAACCGGAAGGTTGGGTGGCACCCAAGGGCTATGCCAATGGCGTGGCGGCGCGTGGCACGATGGTGTTTACCGGCGGTCAGATCGGCTGGAATGCGCAGCAGCAGTTCGAGAGCGATGACTTCATTGCGCAGACGCGGCAGACGCTGCTGAACGTGCGGGCCGTGCTGCAGGCCGGTGGCGCTGGGCCGGAGCATCTGGTGCGGCTGACGTGGTATGTGGTGGACCGCCAGGAGTACAACGCGCGGCTGAAGGAGCTGGGGGCGGTGTACCGCGAGGTGCTGGGGAAGAATTTTCCGGCGATGGCGTGTGTGCAGGTGGCGGGGTTGATGGAGGAGCGGGCGAAGGTGGAGATTGAGGCGACGGCGGTGGTGCCGGATGGGGAGTGATGGGTGACTGGGTACGCTGGTGCTGAGCCGGTCGGACCCGACCGACAGGCCGCAAACTTCGATCCAGTCCGTTCGGGCAGAACCTCTCACGTTCTTGAGGCTGTTGTCCGGGCTTGCCTGGGTAAGTGGGAGCAGCAGATCGAGCAGATCGCCCAGTTGCCCAAGGCCCGCCAGCGCTTCGTGAGCCAGGTGCTGGACCCACGCGCGAGACTTCGATGCACTCTTCGCGCTGCTGATGCCGGGGCGCCTGAACGACATCCGGCTGATGACCACCGCCAGCAGCGAAGGGAGCAGCCCGGGCACGCCCACCTATGCGGTTTTCAATACCAACGTGATCGGCTCCCAGGAGATGCGGGCCGTGCTGGCGGCGATGAACCGCGCGGGGGTGCAGGACTGACGGCGCAGGTCGGCAGCAACAGCAGGCAGCGAACCCAACCCTTACGACAAAGCCCTCGCCAACCCCGGCCTATGCGCGAGGGTGGGGAGGCTTTGTCGATTTTTACTGCTTATATCCAGGCGGTACACGATTGGCTTGTGGCGGCATGGGCCTACTTCCTCGTTGCTCCAAGCTCCTTCATGAATGCACGCATGTTATTCATGGAAGCCGCATTTTCACCATATAGCAGGTAATGTCGCTGGTTTGTCGGGCACACAAGGCCAGATATGGGATGCCCCGGCTGCACTCCTGCGGGAATGGGCTGAAGCGCTGCAGCGCACACAGGACAGACAACGCGCAGGCCAGCCTCATACTTTCGGAGCGCTTCAGATCCTGTAAGAGAAGCTGCATTGACGGTTTCTTGCATCATTGACCTCCGAAGGGGTTTTTCCACTAGGCTGATGGGGATACAGGTCCTGCACCCTTCCCATGATTTGTTGACGCTCAAACAAACTCGGTCTACGACCTTCGCTGAAGAGGCACTCGTTACGTGTCGTATCCCGGACGATCATATGGCCGCTTGAGAAACAGATCCGGGCGCTCCTGGTACCACTCTTTCATCGCCTGCATGGGCGTCTTGCTGCCCAGCGCTGACTGTGGCAATTGGTGGTTGTACAGCGCCACATAGCGCCGCAAGGTCTGCTGCATGTCCTCGCGACTGTTGAAGCGGTGGGTCTTGAGCACGTCTGCGATGCGGCTATTGAAGCGCTCCACCATGCCATTGGTTTTGGGCGTCCTGCGCCTTGTCATGGTCCTGCGCCCGCTCCCGCTATTGCACTGCCGATGCTCTTGCTGATCCTTCGCCCGAATGGGTCATACCGGTACCTGGTCCAGTACCTCGTCGAAGTGGTGCCCGTCGTGCTCGCTGGCCGTGCCCGTGGCGAGGCGGCGGATGAAGCCGTGCTTGAGGTCCACACTGACGCTGAGCTTGTAGCCGAAGTAACTCTTGCCGTGCTTCTTGGTGTGCGTGGCGTCCACATCCTTTTGCCGGGCTGAGCCTCGCTCCACTCGGGCGTTTTGCCTTCGGACAGTGCCTGGCGCTCTTGCCTGCCCAGGTGCTGGCGGGGCGCGGGCACCAGCGTGGCATCGATGGCCTGTCCGCCCCGGGCTATGTAGCCGTGGCGCTGCAGTTGCGCATCCCCCCCTGGAACAGCGCCGTCGCCCCATCCGCGCCCAGGCGCTCGCCGAAGCGCCAGATTGTGTTGCGGTTCGGCACGTTCATCGCGTCCTGCAGCAGGCAAAAACGCTGATAGCTCGCACGATCAGAAACTGGTATTGCATCTGCTCGCGCGAGAGGTTGTACAGCCGCTTCAGTACCAGGATGCGCACCATGACCTCGGTGGGGTAGCTGGGCCGCCCGCCCTTGCAGCCATCGCCGCGCTCGATGACTGCATCCACCAGCCGGGCCAGCTGCGCGAAGTCGATGTGCCGTGCGATCACCTGCAACGGATCGCCCGCCTCATCCCTCTTGTGCTGGCGCGAGACCTCGGCGAACAGGTCGAACTTCGGGGGGTGATCATGGCTATGGCGACTCAGGCGTTTTGGGTCAAAGAGGGGCTGGGTTTTGAGAGGTTCCCAATCATCCGGGATGCGACAGCTACCTCTTAAAAATAAACTCTCTTTAGAAATATGCAAATATCAAGAAGTGGCAATAAAAAAGAAACAAAACAACCAGACAAAAACCATTTTTTAGCGGAAAAATCCGTCTCCCTCATAGATAAAACTATCTTAACAACGAAGAATCCAGTTACCCCCAATGGAATAGATATAATTGGTGAAAAAATAATGGGGTAAATCACCCCCATTTCAGGAGCATCATTTTGCAAGAAATAATAAATTGATCTGACCAATTGATACAAAAGTACAGAGACAAAAACACCGACTACAAAATAAAAAAAATTTTTAATTTCCGCAGCAACCATTTTTACAATCCTTAGTACTATATTTCGACGAGCAAGATAATCCAAAATTAAAGGCAACTCCTCCCAAGTCGCGAAAACCACCGCAAACTCCCCATCTTTGACACAAATCTACAGGATCTGTAAATCTGTCGAAAGCTTTCGCAGTCAAAGAGCATTTGCTTTCAACGCAACAACCATCCCCTGAAGCGATACAGTCGGCATCTTGCATATGCCCATTTCCGCTGCCAAAAGAATAAATCGAGAAAGGACTAATAACCAAATTTCGGTTCTTCTTGATTTGATATTGAAGGGTACCTCGAAAGCCGAGTAGTTTTTTGTTTTGAATTTTAATATCTTTTTTTATTGATTCAATGGACCCTTCAACTTGAGCATCAGAAACATAGTCGCCGCACCATTCAGATATGTCCATATAGCTGCCTGTTCCCCCGTAAAAGTGACGCACCAGAGCAAAATCAGCCCCAGAAGAAAACAAACCATAGGCATCTTTACGCATCAAAGGATTTCCCTCAACATAGGCAAATTCGTTGACCCCACCATTCAATCCGATCGGATCAGATTGCACATATCTGCCGAGGCTTGGCACGTAATCCCGATGGAAGTTGTAATGCGCTCCGGTCTCACTGTCCCAATACTGCCCCGGGAACCTGATGTTCATCTCGATAGCCTGGATCGTTGTGGTAGTCGCCCCAAACGCCTCTGACGCCCCCTTCCATGTAGTGCTGCCCGTCTTATCCGTCGCCAGGGTCAGTGTTGCCAAGTGATCCGTGTGCAGATAGTGGTAGATCGTGGCTCGGTCGGTCAAGCTGTTGCTGTTGGCTCTCACGTCGGCCTGCCAGATCGGATCCGTGCTCCACAACCCTTGCTGCGCTGCCTTGGGATCGAAGCCGTACGCTTTGCTCAGTTGCCCCTGGCTGTCGGTTTCTGCCATCAGCCCCGTCTCGCTGTACAGGTAGTACGTGGTCGTTGATGGTCCTGCTCCCGCTCTTGCACTGCCGATGCTCTTGCTGATCCTTCGCCCAAACGGGTCATACCGGTAGCTGGTGCTTTGCCCGTTCTGGTTCGTCTCGATCAGACGCTCGGCCGCGTTGTAGCGGTAGTCTCTTTGCCAGGCCCCACTTTTCTCATTCTGCGTGTGCCCCTGTGCGGTGTAGGTGACCTGCGTGTTCTGCGCTGGTGCCCCGCTGAAGGGCGTGGTGCGCGGGTACTGGGTGAGCTGGTTGTCCCCGTTGTAGCTCCACACTCCCGGCTGGTGGCCGCTGCTGGTGCGGTTGCCCACCGGGTCGTAGCTGTATTGCTCCAGCGGCAGGCCCAGGTTCTTGAGGCTGTTGTCTGGTGCGGCCTGGGTGAGGCGGCTCAGTTTGTCGTAGCCGTACTGGGTGTTGCCCAGGTCGCTGCCGATCTGCGTGATGTTGCCCGCCAGGTCATATTCGTATTGGCGGCTTGCCAGTAGCTGGTTGGCGTTGGTTTTGACTTCGATGCGGGTGTGCCTTTGCAGGGCGTCGAATGCCTGGGTCTTGGCCGCTCCCGGGGTCTGGATGCGGGTGGGTTGCATCCATTGGTAGTCCAGGTAGCTGATGCGGCTCTGGTCGGGCAGCGTGACCTGGGCCAGGCGTCCTTTGTCGTAGGTGTAGCTTTGCTGGCTGCCGTCCGGGTAGGTGTGGCTTTGCAGTTGGCCGTCGGCGTTGAAGGTTTGGCCGATGGTGAAGCTGAATGTTCCTGCGTTAGCTCCGGCTGCTGTCCCCGCATTCACCTTGCCGTAGGTGATTGCGCTCTGCGTGGTGCGTCCTTGGGCGTCTTTGATATAGCTGGCACTGCTGATCAGTTGGCCCGCGCCGTCTTGTTGTTCGTAACCTGCCAGCAGGCCGTCCTTGTCGTACTGGCGGCCGATGCGCTGGTCCATCTGGCTGCCCTGCAGGCGGTGTTCTTCCAGGCCCATGCGACCGGCGGTGTCGTAGCTGTAGCTTCGGGTGTTGCCGCCCGCATCGGTTCTTTGGGTCAGCTGGCCTGCGGCGTCGTAGCTATACTGGATGGCTCCGCCCATCGGTCTGGTTTCTTTGGTAAGGCGCCCTGCCTTGTCGTAGTCGAACCGGTGGGTGTTGCCGTTGGCATCAGTCACGGCCACGAGTTGGTCTTGTGCGTCCCAGCTTTGCTTGGTGCTCTGGTTCAGGCTGTCGATGGTTTCCACCAGCCGGCCCAGCGCGTCGTAGCGGTACAGCGTGGGGTTGCCCGCCGGGTCGGTGCTGCTGACGCGCTGGCCTCGCGCGTCGTAGGCCTGGTGCTGGGTGCGGCTCTTGGCTGGGGTGGCTGGGTTTGCCGGGGCGTCCAGGCTCTGGATGGTCTGGGTCTGCCGCCCTCTTTGGTCGTAGCGGTAGGTTTCTGTGTAGGTGGGATAGGCGGTGGCCGTCAGCAGGCCGGCCAGGGGCGTGCCTGCAGCGCCGTACTCGTATCGGGTGGTGTTGCCTGCGGGGTCGGTGGTCTGGGTGATGCGACCCAGGGCGTCGTAAGCGCTGGTGCTGATGAGGCCGCCAGGGCTGGTGGTGGCTGTGGCGCGGCCTGCCACGTCGTAGCTGACCTTGGTGCCTCTGGCTTGACCGGGCTGGCGTTGTTCCACAACGCGGCCTGCCGCGTCGTACACGGTCTGGCGGGTGCGGCCTTCTGCGCTAGTTGTTTGAATGCGCCTGCCTAAGTTGTCGTAGCTGAGGCGTGTGGGGTGGCCCAGGGCATCGGTGTTTGTAAGCAGGTTGCCTGCAGCGTCCCAGGTATGGAGGCTGGTGTGGCCCAGAGGATTTTTCTGAGTGAGGATCTTTCCTTGACTATTGAAAGTGAAGCTGGCGCTGTGCCCCATGCTGTTGGTGGTTTTGACGAGGTTGCCTGCGCTGTCGTATTCATAGCTGATACCCACAGCGTCGGGCCCGAGGCCGTTGCCTGTGCCTTTGCTACGGCGAATCAGTTGGCCCCATTGATCGTATGTGTTGCGCGTGGTGCGTTGCTCGGAGAGACCAAGCGCCTCGATGTGCTCGAGTGCATTTCCTGCCGCGTCATAGACCCAGGTGCTGATGACACCCAAAGGGTCTGTATATCGCACGGTGCGGCCATGGCCGTCGTACTGAAATGCTTCCCGGCTGCCATCCGGGTAAGTGATCTGCAGCGGCTGCCGGGCGGCATCGTAGTGGGTGGTTGTGGTTTGTCCGCGGGCGTCGATGCTGCGCTCCTGACTCAAGCTGTCGATGATGCGTTTAATTTGCAGTTGGTCGTTCGTGCCATCTTCCAGCAGCAGCCCGGCCTTGTTGTAGACCCGTGTGCGACTTGCGCCTGCGGGGTCCTGGCTGTGGATGGTGTACTGCTGGCGTGTGCGGTCGTACTCCACCCTGTAAAGGGTGTTGGCGCCAGCTTCGTCCTGAATGCTGGCCACACGTGCGATAAGCGGTGGCGCGACTTTGGTCTGCCCGCTCGAGGCTGTCGAACTGCCGGCGGGATCCTTGCCCGCTCCGAACCCACTGCCAGCACCGGTGCCCGCGAAACCGGGGCTTGCGGGAATGGGCGACATGCTGGTGAGATAGGTGATGCTGAGCGCTGCCCCCTGGGGGTTGGTGCGCTTGGTGATTTGCCCATCTCCGTTGTACTCGTACTTCCAGGTTTGCCCTAGCAGGTCCGTCACTTGGCTGAGCCTACTGTCAACGCCGCTGCCGCTCCACTGGTAGCTGACTTTGCGGCCTTCACTGTCAGTCACACGAACAATGCGACCTTCGCTATCGCTTTCCAGCATGAGCACGGAACGTCCGCCGTGATCCACAACAGTGTTGATCTGACCCCGGGCATCACGCTCAAAGCTGACTCTCACCCCATTGGGATTTTCGTAACGCTCGATACCTCCTACCGAATCGTAGTGGACGCTATTGCCCAGACGGTCATACCAGCGCCATCCATTCGGCGTTTGGGCGATGTAATTGTTGGAGTCGAAGCGATAAACACTACCTGCACCTTGGCCGGTCTGACTTCCTGTGCGCTCGTAAGTGCTGCTGGCACGTTGTACTGCAAGTACGCCGCCCAGCGGATCGGCGATAAATCGCAGGTTCGACCAGGCGGGGTTGAGGTACCAGCGGCCTGCCGACCACGTGCGATAGATGGCTACTTCTCCACCCAAGACTTTCACGGCGATGTCCTGTCGGGTTTCTGTGTATTCCTGGTTGGGCAAGCGCACGGTGTGGCTGAGGGACTGCGCGTATCCAGGTGCGGGTAAGCAAAAGCAAGCTGCAAATGCGACGGCAACGAAAAAAAAGAGCTTCATGAACTTCGCAGAAATAAACAAAACGGAAAGCAATTCGCCCAAATCGGGAAACGCTGCGCAGTGTGAAAAATTTGTGGCTATGCGAGTGAGCGAGGCTATGCACAATGGCGCTTGATCCAGAGCAAGGTTTGGGTCCCAGCGGTGGCCTATTGCTAGCAGCATCACAAAGAGAACCAACCGCTAAGACCCACCGCCACCGGCACCACAGCCGGGCGGCGACCCACCCCCACCGGTTCCGCCACCAGGGGACCCAGCACACGTGCAGCCAGGCATGCAAGTGGTAGACAACGGCATCGGTGTGCTAGAACTGCCACTGCCGCCTCCCCAGCCCCCTCCCGCACCGCCACCGGGCCGTCCCGCATTGGAGGGGCCATAGGTGTTGTTGCCCGTCGCACAACTTGCGCCAGAAATACGGCTCATGTTCGTGCAAGCAGCCCCTTGGCGTTTGTCGCCCGCCGCACAGGCGTACGCGTAGCCAACGCATGCACTAGCTGCGTAGCTGCTGCAACCGGTAGCCTTTGCGACCAACTCTGCCTTGGACTGCGGCACCGCCGAACTGCGGCCAGTGCTCAACATGTGCCGGATCGCATGCTGGATTTGCAGGCTGGGGCTATAGCCACTGAACAACGGCAGCTCTGCAGCCGCGCCCTGGGTTGCGCGCGAAGTGGACAAGGCCAGACTCTTGACCGGAGCCAATGCGGTGATTCGGTAGGGGATCACCACACGGCTTTTCGCAGCAAGCTCCCTGGGCATATCTCCAAAGAACTCATACCGGTAATTCGCATCAGACTTGGGAAGAACAAAATCCAATTCGTCAGCCCGGACCAGCCCGTAGTTGCTGACCGTGAGTTCCCCCGTCAGCTCTTCCCCCACCTGCATATCGGGCAGATTGATGCTCATAGGCTCCATCAGCACCACAGGCGCCGGTACCTGGGTCTGGTAGGTGGCTTCCAGTGTGATGTGGTATTCATCCGTGATGGTCGTTTCCGTGACGCTGAACTCAATGCTGATGAGTTGGCTGTCCAGAAAAACCCGCTCGTTGGCGGTCAGGCCCGCTTTAATCTGGATGCGACCGCTGGCATCGGTGTGCTGCGGCGCGCTGGCTCGCCAGCGGTAGTTGCCCGGTGGCAGATCTGGCAACTCAGCAATGCCCTGCTCATTGCTCAGGAGGCTGCGAATGTCAGCAGTCAGCGCCTCGTTCTGTAGCTTGATGGTGGCGCCTTGCAGGCCGGCAATCAGTTGGCCGCTTTTGTTCAAGGTGTTGGTATAGATGTCCACCATCTTGAAGCGCACGCCGCCTTGGCCACTTTGTGCCACGGCGACGGTGACAGGCACCTTGCCACCAGGATCGTTGTCTGCGCCAACGCGGAGCTCGAACTGGTAGTAGCCGTCCACCACATCGGCGCCAGGCCTGGCCAACAGCTGCAGCGTCGTGGCTTGGCCCACATCGAGATTGCCGATGTCTCCATTGCTGGCCAGGCGCATCCACGCGGGCGTTCCAGTGCCTTGTGGAGTCACCAGTTGCGCCCGCACGTTGCGCGCCACCGCCAATCCCTTGTTGGTCAGCGTGACCGAACCACTTGCGGCCTCCCCCTGCCTCACGCCAATTTCGATGAACCCCGGGTTGGGACTCAAACCCGGCGTCGCCTCGTGGAGCTGATAGTCCAGGCGCAGCTCCGCACGCGGCACTGCGCCGCTTTCGTGAGCAAACGCCTTGAGAATGATGCTGCCTGTGGCGCCCGCCGAAGCTGCGCCGGTCACATTGATTGTCATGGGTACGCTGGTGCCCGCGGCCACATCGACAGGCTCGCCAACATCCAGCGTGATGCCCGGCGGCAGTGCGCCCGAGGGCTGGTCCGCTGCCAATGCCTGCCAACGAACGGCCTTGGCACCTGTTCCGGCGCTCGCCCTGACCTCCAGCACAGCCGGTGTTGCCTGGCCCCGGATCGCGTTCAGCTTGTACTGGCTGTAGTTCACACTCAGACGGTTGATGGTGAACTGTGCGGGCGCGGGTTGAGCCGCATACACGGTGTCGTCTGGATGAACGACATGGACCGAATATGTGCCGGCATCGTTGGCCTGTGGTACGAAGCTGTAGCTGAACTTGCCGGTCGAATCGCTCACCAGCGTGATACGTCGCTCGAACCCCTGTATCCGAAGTGCCAGGCGCACGGTAGCGTTCGGCACGGGTTGAGCCGCTGCATTCAACGCGACCACCTGTCCACTGATCAAGATCGGCTGCTCTCCGAAAGAGAACGCAGGGGAGACGCTCACGCCGCGAACGCCGTAGGGCAGCACAGGAGGTGGCGATGCAGGAGGCAACTGCTGCACGCGCACGGCGCGTGAAGCCTGGGCGGTTTTTCCGGCATTGCCTGTCGCAGTCGCTCTGAGAACATAGTCGCCATCGGGCACCTGGGTGGTATCCCAGTCCACACTCCAGGGCTGCTGGTCCAAGGTCCCCAGCAGCTGGTCAACGTTCTGCCCCTGCAGCCGAACCTGGACCTGAGCGATACCGCTGGCATCGAGAGCTGCGACCTGCACGGGTACCGTAGCACGCACCAGCGCTTGGTCCGAGGGGCTCAGGAAGGTCACCGTGGGAATGGGCGCTGTGTAGTTCAGAGATATTGGACTACTGAGCGGCCCCATGCCCCGCGCGTTCGTTGCCCTTGCTTGAATGCTGTGAACACCTTCACTTGGCAACAATACGCCCCCGGCAAAATTGCCAGCAGCATCCGTGTTCAAAGCCTGCCCCACAGCCTGCCCGTTGACGAAAACCTGCACCAGCGCTGCCGGCTCCGCAGTGCCTGCGACTGCGATTTGCGACATGACGACCGAGGATCCAGAAGTCGGTTGCGTGATCAGGGGCGCCGCCGGGGCGCTCAGTTCAAGGCGAAAAGAAATGCTGGATGTCGTGGTGCCGCCATCTGCATCTTGCGCGGTGATCAACAGCACATGCGCACCGTTGGCCAAGCCATTGAACCCCAGTAGTTGGCTTGCAGTACTCGGGCTGGCAGGTGTACTGGGCTGTGCCATCGGAAGGTCCTGCCGCAGCACGGACATGCCGTCGATGAAGGCCTCCAGCATCTTGACGCCTTTGGAGCTGTGGGCACTGAGCGTCAGAACACCCGACATGGAGAGTGCGGCGCCGTCCAGCAAGGGTTTGTCATTGAAGGCGGCATTCAGTACCGGCCCACCTAATTGCGCCACATCCGAAGTGAGATAGGGCTGGTAGACAACTCCTGCACTGACACGGCTTCCTTTCCCATAGGGGTTATTTTCTGCCAGAGGACCCGTAGCGTGCCCCCACCAATTGCCCGAGGCCTGCACCACTGACGTGGGGGTTTCATTGGAAATACCGTAGAAACGGTTGCCGGCGAAACTGCTCTGCGTCACTGCCGGCGTAGCGCCACGCACAGCAACGAGGCCAACGCCATTGGCTTCAATGCGAGCGTTGCGAATCTGCGGAGAGCCCAGCCCCACCACGCGCACGCCCGCAATGCTGTTGGAAATTTTCAGTCCTGAAAGCTCATAGCCTTTTCCAGGCATGACCAACGCAGCACCAGCTTCTTGGAGCCTGATGGGCAGAGCTTGGGTACCTCCGCCATAGCGCAACGTCAATCCATCAATGGATACTGACGAGGGCGATGTTCGTGAACCCAGAAACACACCGAGCCAGTCACCTGCAGCGGCTGCCGCCGCAGGCGCTGCACCAGTCTGCCCGGCAACTGCGTCGTCTCGTTCGCTTGTCAGAACGACCCCAGCGCCAGTCCGCAGGCTTCCGTGCACGAGCAACCCCGCGCCTTCTTTTGCCGGATCCTGAACTGCGCCAAATTTGACGACCACGCCTGCACCGAGCGTCAGCTGTGCATTGGAGTGTGCGTGAGCCATACCAGGCACTGCCAATACAAGGAGTGCCAATGCAACAGTCCACCAAACGATATTCCAGAAGGTCTGGCGGATGGCACCTGCCGCTCGGTCCGTTGCACTGTGAGCAAACAGACAGAAGCTTTCCAGTGACATTGGGTAGAACTTCATGGAAGCACCTCGACGGCAATCACGGCGGGCGTGAGACCAGGCGCCTCAAAGCTGACCCTGGCCTTTCCTGTAGCAATGCCCAGCAGATCGACTCCGACACAGCTGTCTCCCTCGGCCAAGCTCAATGTCCTCACACTGGGTCGCAAGACCTCGGGCTTGCTGCTGGCAACGGACACCGAAACCGGCGCCGTCGCATAGCTTCTGCCGTCCCATTTACCGATGCACACCTGGGAGTACGAAGACTGCCCCACAGGAACGGTCAGGGTGTCGTCATCGGAGCTGAAGGTCCACACGGGTGGGGCGACACTGACGGCCACGCTGTAAACCTCCGGGTAGCGTTGCGACCCCGGCACGCTGGCCTCGATGGTGGTCGTCCCTTCTTGCAAACCGAGAACCGGCAGCCTCACGGGAGTCCATGGACTCGTCCCCGAAGGAATGGTGATTTCCGCGGGAACAGAACAGATTGACGCATCGACGCAGCGCAGTTTGAGAGTCAAGGTCTCCGGCGCATCTTCGTAGTCCCCTAGATGCAGCGTGCGTACCGCAATGTCCGCATGGAAGCCCTTGACGACGGAGAACTGGATGCAGTCGCTGCAAGCAGCGCCCAACGACAGTTCCCTGTCTGCATGAATCTGCTGCACGGCAGACTGCGCGAGGCGAATACCTGCCGAACTCGCATTGACGCGGTAGCGGCCCATCTGGCTTGCTTCTCCCACAAACAACGGAGATGAGCACCCCATTCCCGGACTGATGGTCGACTGCGCAGCAGATGACCCCCCTGAGCTTTGGGCGTAGATGCCCGACACCACGCCCGCGGGATTTTGGTCACTGAGGTCGAAATCAATCGACCATGGCTTGTCGGTGACGAAGCGCACATGATCATGTGCCGCGGGCACAGAGAAACACAGCGATAGGTCTTGACGCAAGCCCATGTAGCGGTGGCCGCTCCATGGAGTTCCGTACCTGTCGGCAAATTTGAAAGTGGGCTCAACGACGTGCACGCCAATCTTTGTGGCTTGCACCCCCGCGGCCTTTGCCTCGATCTCCGAGACACCCAGCCCGACACCTATCGCGGTCACTTCCACAGACGCTCGCCCAGAGGGAATGGTCAGGGTGAACGGAATTTCGCAAACCGCGCTCGACACGCAGCGCAATTCGACCGACAAATTCTCAGCGCCGTAGTCGGGCTCGCCGTCCACCGTCCGTTCGATCCAGAGTCCACCGACGCTGCGCAGTTGATGACCCAGAACGACTGCGCTCTGGCTATCGACATATCCCCACCTCAGCACCGTCGGACTTCGCACTGTGACGTTGGCGTATCCATCCTGGGAGTTGGCGGCACTGAGTTGGACCCGTGCCTGGCCTTTTGCCTTGGCCTGCAGCATGGCTTTGCCGACGGACGCGTAGTCGCCCTCGGCCACCACCAGCTCGGCAGGTGACACGCCCACAACGTTGGGCGCCTCCGACGCGATACGGACCGTCAATCCACCCAGGGGCGCGCGGTGACTCAAAGCGACTGAAGCTTCTCGTGCATCGCCCACCACGATGGGTACGGAAGCACGCAATTCATGAGGACGGAGGATCAAGGTCATGCGGCTGGTCTCCACGTCCACGCTCGCCGCGCGAAGGCCTTGTGCCTGCGCAGAAATCCGGGCACTGCCGTGTGCCAAACCCTGTACAACGAACTGCACCTGAGATTGCCCTGCAGGCACGGTGATGCCAGCAGGAAGCTGGAAAATCCCTGAAGGCTCGGCACGCAACTGAATCGGAATGCCGCCGGCCGGCGCCGCGGCGGGCAGGCGCACCGTGATGCCGTAGGGCATGCCCAGTGCCATCGACCATACAGAGGGATCCAGCTGCAGCGCAGGAAGACTCACCACATTGACCTGGGCCCGAGCGCTTCCCAGTTCTGGGTGAGAAGCCGACAGCAATGCACTGGTGAACCCCAAGGCCCGCACCTCGAACCCGGCGCTCGAACTACCTTCCGCAACCGTCACGGTGGCAGGCACCTTGACCGCGTCGCTGCTACTGCTCGACAGCGCAATCAACCGACCTCCTGCAGGCGCCGCAGCGTCGAGCACAACGCGCATGGGCGTCAGCGTGCCAGCCCCGACATTCAGCAGCTCTGGCTCGATGGTCAACGACGGCTGTCCAATCTCGACCAAGCCTTCGCGCACCAGGTAGGGAATTCCGACAAGCCCCCAGAGGATCTGTCCGCGCACAATTCCAGACGGAACCACAATCGCATTCAGCGTATTGCCTGCCGCACTCAACGACTGCCCGGATGGCGACGATTCCAAGTCCATCTCGATGGCAGGGCCGCGGTGGTGGTTGATGGAAACGCGATCAAGCGTCGGCGAAGACTTCTCGATCACCACACCGCTGCCGTACTCGATGCGCACGTGCTCCAGGCGCGTCTGCGCACTCCGTGTGCCTTGACTGAAACGCCATTGCCCCCATGAGCCCGGTGCAGGCGCTGCAATGGCAGATGAGATCACGATGGGTTTGTCAACCGTGCCCACTGCCACTACCGCACCGCGATTCAGGGTGAAACTCGCATTGGCTGCCATGCGCACTTCAACCCCCGGCTCCACGGTCAACGTTGCGTCCTGGTCCACCGTCACGTCGCCCTGCACAGTCACCGGTGACTGTGCCGCACTCCATACCGTATCGGTGGATATCACACCACTCACCATCATCGCAGCCGCCGCATCACTCAAGCCGCCCATCGACAAGCCGAGGACTACACAGGCCATGGCCATGGATGAGCGCATGGTCCTCATGATCCGTCGACAACGCGCTGTACGCAGCCATGGAACTTCGTCCAAAGAAAAATTGCCGGGCACGGTGGGGGTTTGCATGAAAAACTTCTTCGTCTTCAAAGGTCACGAGCCGCAGTTGCGCGGCAATGGGCGGCCGGCGTGAGCAGCCAAGATCTTTTGCTGCGCGATGTAGGCTTCGTACGCGCTCCAGCCTCCTGCCAGCCATTTCACGGAGTTGCCTGTTTGCGCAGAAAAGCCACTGGCATCTGACGCGAACCAATCGGTAAACAGCGCTTGTGCTGCGGCAGGATCCGCACCCACAACCAACCACTGCGTGGGCCTCTGGAGCGGATTGGCTGCGGCATTCGCGGACATGGCCCGCCGCAAGTCAAAGGCATTGGCTCCTGCAGGCAACTGCACAGCAGCAGGTTGTGGCAAAGACCGCAGTTGCCGGGCTGAAAAGCCCACGGCGGCAATCCTCCACAGCCCCTCGCCACTCCCTAGCCATGCGTGTTGCGCCGAAGTCCAGGATGCTTGCGGCTCTTTGCTCCAGGTGCTGGCACCACCGAGCAGCACATGCACATCGCCAAATCCCTTGCTGCGCAACGCTACGCATGTCTGCGTCAGGCTCCGCAGATCGACGCCCGTTCCGACCAGCAGCAGCCGCTGTGGCTTGAGATAGCTTTTGTCCGCTACCGCTGACAGCGCCATGGGCGTCGCGCCACCGATTACCGAAGTCGCGGCGGCGTCCTGTTCGCGAACATCGAGAACCATCAGGGAAGCATCCTTCAAGGCTTCCACTCCCGCCCAACAGGAAGCTTGCTCGCTGCTGTATGCCGGCAGCGGTAGGTGTTCGAACGACACCGGGTCTGGTTCCTCGCGATGGTCCGTGCGCAGGCAGGCAGCAGCAGCTTCGTCCGACTCTTGCGCCTGCGCAATCGTCAGGCACACCAGCAGCACGCAGGTCAGCGCACTGCATGCGCTGTCCACCCATGTCCTGGATTTCATGGTTCACCCACCCGCGGCCGGCGAGCTTGCGTGAAACGACCCAGCGCGCCCGCGAGCACGGACAGCAAGGCGCTCAACAAGATCAGGGCACGCCAGTCCAGCGAAGGAATCGCCTGAGCGCTCGCTGGCGCCGCCATGATCACGGGTCCTCCGGGATCACGAATGACACCATTGGCCTGCAAATCATCGTCACCCAGCGCGCCGTCCCGGATGGTGTAAGTCACGGTATTGCCGCTGATGCGCAGGTTGCTGGGTGGGTACCAGGTCTTGCGCCCGCCGGAGCCCGGTGTAACGCCGTACTTGAGGTATCCGGTGATCCCGCGCAGGTCAGGCCATGTAGTGACGATCGTCACCTCACCCCCCGGCGCGCAACCCGTGAGTTCAAAGTCGAAGACCCCATGGGGAAGCAGGATGCTGCCGAGCGCCACGCCCAGGCCCTGTGCTGGAAGAAGGCGGGTGGCATGGGGGTTGAAGGTGCACGAAGCCCCCCCGCCCGAAACCGTCGCCGTGAACAGCCCTGTTCCGGTGGGGGTCGTGGCTTCGAAACGGGACGCTGAGCCGATGCCTGCCACATTGGTCAGGTCGAAAGACTGCGTGCCAGCGGCAGCCGATCCCGGCAACGACGCAGTGGCCAGGAATGCACCTGTCTGGGCATTGGCACGGAACGCCGGGCTCACCGCCACACCGTTTTGAGCAGTCATGATGTCGACGCTGAAGCTCGCAGCGGACGCTCCCGGCTCAAATTGTGCCGACGCACCCATCTGCGGCAGTTCAAAACGAACGGCAATGCCCGACTGAGGCTGGTTCTGGGCATTCACGACCCGGACACTGAGCGGTTTGCCGTACAGCGCACTCACGCGGGCCGTCTGGTTGTTCCCGTCCACCCGTTGCAACATCAAGGGCGCCGAGACCGCAGGCAAGTTCTCCAATGCGAAGCTCACCGGGCTCACGTTGCCACCCACGGTTGCACTGGCGGAATATCTGCCCACGAACAAGTTGGCCACCAAGGCTGGTGAAGTCGCCAAGCCGTCGGCGTCGGTCAATACACTGGCGCTGGTGCCACCACCCAAGGTAGCTGCAGGCCCAGAGACTGGGACCTCGAAGCGAACGGTCACGCCGCCCACGGGGCGGCCGAATCGATCAAGAACCCGAGCCCGCAGTGGCTGTGCGAATGCTTGACCGACGATGGCTGCCTGGACGCCGCTGCCCACTGCGATCAGTCGCGCAGGCGGCTCGGTGATTTCTGGCGTCCACCGCATTTGCGCCAAGCCCATCCATCGAGCGACGTCCAGCTGAAGCTCCACCAGTACAAGCGAGTGCGGAGCCCGGGCAAGTGCATCCACGTGCGCCTGCAGCACGGCCAATGCGTCAATGACTTGGCTCCACCGGCCTTGTGCCTGCTCGTCACGCGCCAACGTGTGGGCGTTGACTGCGGCATCGAGCAACGCGCGTGCCTCTGGTGTTGCAGCTGCGACAGCCCCCAGCGCGTTGCCAACACGCGGCACGACGGCATCAAGGCCCAGCACGGTCAACGGCAAGACCTTTTCGGCCCCGCTGTTTGGAGCAGCAGCTCCCAGCAACCGCGACACAACCTGGGACTGGCCCGAGCTTGCAGGCATGGTCAGCACGAACGATGCACTGCGATCCTGACCGGCGGGGAGCGCCCATGACCAGTTCAGACTACTGCTGCCAGCACCCGTCGTTGGCTGTGGCACCAGGTGATCGTATTGAATCCCCGTGGGTAGACGGGTCTCCAGCGTGACCGATTGATCGGCCGTGCCCGGGGCGCCCGGGTTGCGCACGACAAGACGCACGGGCACTGAAGAGCCAGCCAGCGCGGGAGCGGTGCGCACAGCCGGGGTCAGGGCTTTGATCTGCTGATGCAAATAGTCGGACCAGCCCATGTGCGTCGGACTGATCGCGGTGTCCAGCAGGTCGAACCCGGCCAGCAGCGTTTGTCCATGCCCGAAACTGTGTCCAGCGATGGCGGGCAAGCCCGACGCTTCGTAGGTCGCCAGCGCAGCAGCCGTCTGCAGTTCCAGCGCATACCCTTTTCCAGCGGTTGGCTGGGCAGTTCCCGCGCCCTGCAGACGTACGGTGAGTGCGTTACCCAGGGAAGTGTCCGTTGGCAGTGCACCCAGTACATCCGACAGAGGGACCACGCTCGACGCTTTGGCGCCATCCACCACCAACGTCTGTCCACGCCGCACAGCAGCCCGGATTTCGGCCAGCGAGGTCGGGTCGAGCCCCACGGCGCCGCCATTGAGCCACTGCAGGTTGTATTTGCCGCTGCGCATCGCCACCCGCCATTCGTTCAAGTCGGCAGTCGCGACTCCTTCGTGGCTTTTGCCCGCCAACCACGATCTTGCTGCTTGTGCCTTCGCCTTGGCACAAGTCTCTTTCTCTGATGCATCCGCCAGCGGGCAGGCAGCCCAGACCAGCACGCGGGCTTGGGCCTGGACGTCTTGCTCCAGCGTCACTTGTTCGTTGTCACCCTGGACAAGCACACTCATGCGCGCCTGGTTGTTGCCCGCCATCGGGTCGGCGGTTTGCGCCCCTGCGGTAGCCGTCCAGACGATGCTGCGGCTGGCACCTCCCGACGGAGCCGCTGCCAGCGCATTGAAGGTCAATGTCGCGGACTGGTCCTTCTCGAGCGCACCCACATTCCACACCCCGTTGGCGAAGCTGCCCAACGAAGCGCTCGAGCTTTGCAGTGTGAATCCCTCAGGAACCGCAGCCTGAAGGGATACCCCTTGTGCCGCAGACGGACCGGCATTCCTGACGCCGACAGTGACCGAGGCGCTTTGGCCCGGCCTGGTTTGGTAGGCACTCGACTGAATCGAGGCAGATACGTCCGCTGACGACGTACCGCTGGCGCCTGCTGCTGATGTGCGTTTGGACAGCACATAGCCCTGCCCGTCGGAACCGGCCAGCAGCAGAATGTCCGAAATGAGCCCGGGGGTGGCTTTACCGCCGGCGCTTCCAGCGAGCCACACCCCATTGACCACACCATCGCGGGACGCCGCTTCCAGCTGATACTTGCCTGGAGGCACCGAAGCATAGGAAAACTCACCCGACGGATCGGTGTAGGCCTGTAGAACGACACTCTTGCCCGAGGTATCAATGCCTTTGAGCGCAATGCCGAGGTTTCCTTCTGCTGGCTCCCCCGCTTCTCGAACGCCATTGCCATTGCTGTCGCGATAGACCTGCCCAGACAGTCGCGCCGTCTGCGCGCCCGACATGACAAGGGTGTATTGCCCCGTTGGGTTCGCGTCGAACACATGGATGAAGTAGCTCCAGCTCAGATCCTGGTTGCGCGAGCGTGACAGCCAGAAATTCTGCGGCAACAGCGACTGACCGTCGCTTCGAATCACCTGCACGGGCCGCTGGGTCCCTCGCCCAGGATCAGAAAGCTTTACATGTACAAAGCCCTGCGTGGGGGGAAGCCGCAGCGACAGGTTCCCACCCGCCAGGGCTGTCAAAGAAGCGGATGACGACAGATTGAAAACAGGGCTGTCGTCGCCTTCCGAGTCGTACACGCGATAGCTGTCACCGTGTTCAGCCAGAAAGTCATCAATGCCGTCGCGACCAGGAAGATCGATGCGCACGTCGTGCACGAGCCTGTGCGTCACCACCTCCTTGATCAAAGAGGTCACAGCACCACCCAACGAATCCGCATGCACAAAGCTCGCATCAAATGCGGTGAAGCGCCCGGCCAATGTGGTCTGCATGAGCCAACGCCCCATTTTGGCCGTCAGCGGGGCAATGTCGCCAAAATCAAGCAGCAGACTTTTGCCTGCCATCTCGTTGCCAACATATCCACCAAGGATGGTGAAATCGATGAGCAAGCCCTGGCGGTTCTCGACGATCTTCGGCTGCGCGGATTCAATGCGCGTCTTGTGGGCGGCGCCAGCCCCTACATTGGCCACGCGCACTCCCAGCGTGAACGTCTCGGGCGGCTCGACTTCTGCAGTGAACGGGTCGTCCGCAAAGACATCGGTGGGAAGGAAATAGTCCAACCGCAACAGAGGTTGAGGGCGAACCACGACATAGTCGGGAGTGACGTCCACCGAGCTGGTTTGCCCATCCAGGGTGTAAGTGACGCGGGCACCGATGTAGTACAGACGCCCCTGCGAGGTGTTTCCGCCCGCACCCTGCGACGGGATGATCAGCCAACGCACATCGGCAGTCGTCTTCGGGGCCAGGGTCGCGCTCCCGTCCAGCGCTGACAGTCCGGTCAAACTATCGGTGCGAACAAAAAACGCGGCCCCTGTCGCATTGGGATCGGTGGTCGCAACCACGTCTTTCTGATCTTGGTCCTTGAAGATCAGATCGACTTTTACGTTCGAAAGAGCACTTGCATCAAGACCATTCCGCAGGACCATGTGTGCATCGAAGGCTTGCCGCTCCAGCGAGAGCTTTTGCTCGATGACGATCTTGACCTCAGCACAGACAGCCTCTTCGGCTCGCGCGGCATTCGCCCACAAACCAGCAAGAACCAGCACAGCGAGACGCACAAGCGTCCACCACGTGGGGTGACCTTGAGACTCCTTGCAGTGCTGATGATTTGCCCATAGCCGGCTCCCGTGCATGCACGCCCTCCCTGCTCATTCTTTTTGTGGGGATCGTCGGCGCCCTCCAGCGCTCGTTGACGAAGCACAACTTGTTTGAAATGTCGAACGGGGGCGATGCTAAGGGCTGACTTATTGCAAAAGTTACAAGATGTATGTTGCGCCAAAACCGTGCTGTCACGGGTGATTTTGCGCGGAGCGTTGCGCATCAAGCAACTCCAGATGGGCACCCGCAAACCAATGCGCGTACCTGCTGAAAGTTAGAAGGTCAACGCACCAAAACCCGCCCACACAACAAGATTTTTTTGCGGAAACCACGAAAAAACGGCACGGGGCCGCAATCGTTTTGACCTTGATCGAACGATCAAAGGAAGTGCAGCCCAAGAGCACACTCCTTGGCGCAAACAAAGAGTAGGGACCACGCCCGCTATGGGCCAATTCTGGCGGGCGAATTTTTCCGGATCGGTGAAACCCAGGAGCACCGGGAGCAGCTTCCGCCACGACGGCCACGAAGTGCCTCAACCTCGACATGCCGGTTGGCTGGCAAGCCGCCCGCTACCCGGCGCGAGCTCCCCACAACGCCTTCTTGCGCCCCACCGACCAGACCTTCAACGCCTTGCCATACAAAATCAACACCAGCGCCGCCCCAATCAGCGGCAACGCCGCAAACACCCACCCCGTCAGCAACTCACCCCCCAGCGCCACCCCCACCAACAACGCCACGGCCGGGTTCACAAACGAATAGCTCCCCGCCAACGCCGCCGACGTGTTCTGCAGCAGCCACAGATACGCATTGAGCGCCACCAGCGTGCCAAAAACCAGCAGGTACACCCACGCAGCCCACGACTTCGCACTCACCTGCCCCAGCGCGCTCAGCGGCTCGAAGCACAGTGCCGCCACCAGCCCCATCGCCCCACCCACCAGCCACTGCGCAGCCGCCGCCATGGCCGGGGCGGGCAGCGACAACTTGCGCGATGCGTACGAACCCACGCTCCAGCACAGCGGCGCGCCAAAGGCCAGCAATGCCCCGAGCCAAGTCGCAGAAAAGTCCCCCTCCAGCGCCAGCAGCAGCGCACCGACCACGCCCAGTGCCAGGCCGATCCAGCTGGTGACCGGCACCCGCTCGCCGCCCCAGTGCGACCACAGGGCCAGCCACATCGGCATGGTGGTCACCACCGTGGCCATCAGGCCCGAGCCGATGCCCAACTTCTGCGCAAAGCCCACCAGGTTCATCGCCAAAAACACCATCAGCGCACCCACGATGGCCGCGTTGCGCCACTGCACTGCGGTGGGCAGCGCGTGCCCCTGCCACAGCGCCACCAGCAGCATCACGCCACCCGCGCACAGGAAACGGATCGCGCTCATCAACAGGGGCGGCATGGTCTGCAGGGCGATGCCGATGGCAAAGTACGTGGTGCCCCACACCACGTACACCAACAGCAGGGCGAGGCCCAAGGCCCATGGCGCGGGGTGGCGGGCTTGCACATTGATATTTGCCGGCATATTCTTCACCTGACCGAATAATTTATGGAATTCGCAAGAATTTCGGAATTTTTACCAAATTCATGCCGCTATGCAAGCAAATATTCAGACAGATGACATGGACGCCAGAATTATTTCGGCGCTGAGCGTGGATGGCCGACGTTCGTACGCCGAAGTGGGCAGCGAAGTGGGGTTGTCCACGGCGGCCGTGCACGAGCGCGTGAAGAAGCTGCTGGACAAGGGGGTGATCCGCCGGTTCTCCATCAGCGTGGAGCCGGAGCGCGTGGGGCTGTCCTTCACGGCCTTCGTGGCCATCCGCAACGACGGCGGGGCCCACTGCCGCGACATCGCACCGCGCCTGCAGGCGATGCCCGAGATCGAAGAGCTGCACAGCGTGGCGGGTGAATACGACTTCCTGGCCAAGGTGCGCACCACCCACGCGCGGGCGCTGGAAGGCGTGCTCTACCAGATCAAGGCCATCGAGGGCGTGGCGCGCACCACCAGCACCGTGGTGCTCAACACCGAGTTCGAAGACCGCCCGCTCAACCTGGGGTGGATGAGCGAAGACCGCAATGCCGCCTGAGACCAAGACCACGCCGTGCCCGCACCAGGCGGCGACCGCAACCCCTCTGCCGGCAGCCTCCGAGACCGCGGCAGCCCATCGCTATGCGGTCTACTTCGCGCCCAGCCCCGGGAGCCTGGGATGGCTGGCGGGCAGCCATTGGCTGGGCCGATGCGCAGCCTTGCTGCAGCCGCTGCCACAGCTCGACATCCATGGCGTGCCTGCCGATGTGCTGGAACGCCTCACCGCTGCACCTCGCCGATACGGCTGGCACGCCACACTCAAGGCCCCGTTCTCACTGGCGCCCGGCGTGGATTGGATGACGCTGCACCACGCCGTGCAGACCGTGGCGCAGAGCCTGAGCGCATTCCAGCTGCCGCCGTTGCACGTGGAGCGCCTGGGCGACTTCCTGGCGCTGGTGCCGCCGCCTTCGCATGCGGCCAACGCAGCCCTGCGCGACGCGGCGGCGGCCTGCGTCATGCAATTGCAGCCCCTGGCAGCGCCCCTGTCCAAGGCCGATCTGGCGCGTCGCCGCGCCGTCGGTCTCAGCGCGCGGCAGGACGAGCTGATGCAGCTTTGGGGCTACCCCTTCGTGCTGGAGGAGTTCCGCTTCCACATGACGATCACGGGGCGACTGTCGCAGGTGGATGCCCGCACCCAGGCGCTGGTGCTGGATGCCGCGCAGGAATACTTCTCCGACATGCCCGCACTGAAGTTCGACAGCCTCGCGCTGTTCGCCGAGCCGGCGCCGGGGGCCGACTTCGCGCTGCTCGACCACCTGGAGCTGGGCGCCGGATGACGTGCCGGCAGCAAGGCGGCCCGCTGATGTCCCGCTCGTGGCCCGCCCGCTCGTGGCCGCGATACTCGCAACCCTTGTCCATCGATCCATGACCAACCACGCCATGTCCACCGTCACCATCTATCACAACCCGAAGTGCGGCACCTCCCGCAACACGCTCGCCATGATCCGCAACAGCGGCATCGAGCCCGAGGTCATCGAGTACCTGAAGACCCCGCCGGACCGCGCCACGCTGGTCGCGCTGATCGCCGCCATGGGTGCCCCCGTGATCGACGCCGTGCGCACCAAGGAGGCGCTGTTCACCGAGCTGCACCTGAACGCGCCGGGCGTGACGGACGCGCAGCTCATCGACGCCATGCTGGCCCACCCCATCCTCATCAACCGGCCGCTGGTGGTCACCCCGCTGGGCACCCGGCTGTGCCGGCCGTCGGAGTTGGCGCTGGACATCCTGCCCGCGTCGCAGCAGGGCGCGTTCAGCAAGGAAGACGGGGAAGTGGTGGTCAACGCCCAGGGACAGCGGACCTGAGGTCTTGGCGCCCCGCCGCAGTCACCCTGCGGCGATGGCTCGGTGGCTCGGTGGCTCAGTGGCTCAGTGGCTCAGTGGCTCAGTGGCTCAGTGGCTCAGTGGAAAAGGCACAGCATCACGCCCAGCGCCGTGGTCGTCCAGCCCACGCGGTTCGCGGTCTGCGCTGTTGTGCGGTCGATGGGGATCAGCGCGCAGCGGCGCCACATCCACACATTGCCGATGCAGGCCACCAACACGGCTGCCACCGCCAACACCACCGAACCGAGTACGAAGGCCAGGCCCAAGCCGCCGATCAGCGTCACCCAGGTGAACATGGCGATCGCGCTGGAGGTGCTGGCCAGCACGTGCGACAGGCCGCCGCAGTAACTGCACTGCGTGGGGTTCTCGCGCGCGGACCAGCGGACCGCCGGCTCGCGGACGCCTGGCTTCTGGCAGTGGGGACAGGCATGCATGGTGCGCAGCTCCGAAAGGGTGACCTGCACCACTATAGCCATTGACGCAGCCCCCCCGCCAATGGGTGGGGCTAGGGCAGCGTGAACTCGGCCCGCGCCTGCAGCGCCCGGTCGCGCGAATGGCAGCCCTCGATGTGGTCGTTCACCAGCCCCATCGCCTGCATGAAGGCGTACACGGTGGTGGGCCCAACAAACGTCCAGCCGCGCTTCTTGAGGTCCTTGGACATGGCCACCGAGGCGGGCGATGTGGACAGCGCGCGCGCTGCCTCGCGCGTGAGGCGCTCGGGCCGGTCGGCGGCGGTGGGCTCGTAGCGCCAGGCGTAGCGGGCGAGCGAGCCGAACTCGCGGCGCAGCTCCAGCACGCGGCGCGCATTGTTGATGGTGGAGACGATCTTGCCGCGGTGGCGCACGATGGCCGCGTCCTGCACCAGGCGCTCGATGTCGGCCTCTCCATAGGCCGCGACCTTCTCGGCGTCGAAGTGGTCGAACGCCGCGCGAAAGCCCTCGCGCTTGTTCAGGATGGTGAGCCAGCTCAGGCCGGACTGAAAGCCCTCCAGGCAGAGCTTTTCGAACAGGCGCCGGTCGTCGTCCACCGGAAAGCCCCACTCGGTGTCGTGGTAGTGGCGGTACAGCGGCGTGGCTTGGCACCAGGTGCAGCGCGGGCAGCCGGCGTCGTCGGCGAAAAGGCCTTCGGGCAAGGCGGTGGGGGCGTCGGTCATGGTGGGGCATTCTAGGCAGGCACAGCGCAGGCCCCGGGCACACACGGCGTGCCGCACCGCGGTCCACCGGTTGCCCTAAACTGCCCGGCAGGCGCGCCCTGCCGCCCGCGCCCCCCGCCTTTTCACACCCTGTTCCGAGACGACTGCCTGCATGCGCCTGCTTCCCGTACGCCCCCTGCTGTGGCTGGCCCTCGCCACCCCGTTCCTGCTGGCGGGTTGCGCCAGCACCACCGACTCGCTGGGCTACTACTGGCAGTCGGTGCGCGGCCACATGCAGCTGATGCAGGCGGCCCAGCCCATCGACCGCTGGATCGCGCGCAGCGACATCAAACCCGCGCTGCGCGAGCGGCTGCAGCTGGCGCAAAAAGCCCGCGCCTTTGCGGTGGCCGAACTGGGCCTGCCCGACAACGCCAGCTACCGCCGCTATGCGGACCTCCAGCGCCCCGCCGCGGTGTGGAACGTGGTGGCCGCGCCGCCGTATGCGCTGACGCTGCACACCTGGTGCTTTCCGGTCACGGGCTGCATCGGCTACCGCGGCTACTTCGCGCAGGCCGACGCCCAGGCCGAGGCCGACCAGCTCGCGGCGCAGGGGCTGGAGGTGGAGGTGTACGGCGTGCCCGCGTACTCCACGCTGGGCTACATGAACTGGGCAGGGGGCGACCCGCTGCTGTCCACCTTCATCGGCTGGCCCGAGGGCGACTTCGTGCGCCTGCTGTTCCACGAGCTGGCGCACCAGGTGGTGTACGCCGAGGGCGACACGCTGTTCAACGAATCGTTCGCCACGGCGGTGGAACGCATCGGCGTGGCGCAGTGGCTGGCCACCCATTCCACACCCGCCGTGCGCGAGGCCTACGCCACCAGCGAGTCGCGCCGCGCCGCCTTCCGTGCGCTGACCCGTGCCACGCGCGCCCGGCTGGCGGCCATTTATGAGCAAAAAGAGTCTCCACCGCTGGATGGACAAGCGCTAGCCGCTATGAAAACAGAAGCAATGCAGGATTTCCGCAGCCGCTACGACGCCTTGCGCGCGCAGTGGCTGGGCACCGCGCCGGGCTCCACGCCCCAGGTCACCACCGCCCAGGTGGCGGGCTACGACCGCTGGGTGGCCAAGGCCAACAACGCCAGCTTTGCAGCGCAGGCCGCCTACGACGAACTGGTGCCGGGCTTCGAGGCCCTGTTCGCGCAGCAGGGCCGCGACTGGAGCCGGTTCTATGATGCCGTACGACAACTGACCCGCCAGCCGCTGCAGGAGCGCCAAGACGCCCTGCGCGCACTGGCGCCCACGACCCCCAAGGAGACACCCGGTGCCTGACATCCACATCCATCGCGAACACCAACTGGGCCTGAAAGAGGCCCGCAAGATTGCTTTCTCGTGGGCCGAAAAGGCCGAGGAAAAATTCGACATGGAATGTGTCTACGAAGAGGGCGACACCGAAGACACGCTCACCTTCAGCCGCTCGGGCGTGAAGGGCACGCTGCTGGTGGACGCCACGCAGTTCGAGATGAAGGCGCAGCTGGGCTTTTTGTTCGGCGCGTTCAAGGACCGCATCGAGTCCGAGATCGGCGACCAGCTCGACGCCCTGCTGAACGGCAAGCCGGCCAAGGCCGCAGGCAACAAGAAGGCGGCGGCAGCGGACGCCGGCGAGCCCGAGAAGGACAAGGCCACCGCCAAGGCAGCCCCCAAGGCCGCCCCTAAGGAAGCCCCCAAGGCCGCCGCCAAGACGCCCGCCAAAACCGCGGCCAAGCCCAAGAAGGCCTGAGGCCCACAGCCCGCCATGGCCTCCCCGGCACCCACCACCCCCACAGGCACTGCTGCAGCGCCGGCCACCGAGGCCACGGCGTTCGACACGCTGTCGGCCCTGCTGCACACCCGCTACAGCTGCCGCGCCTACCAGCCCGAGCCCCTGCCGCGCGCCACCATTGAGCAGATTCTGGCGACGGCGCAGCGCACCGCATCCTGGTGCAACGCGCAGCCCTGGCAGGTGCACATCGCCAGCGGCGCCACGCTGGCACGGCTGCGCGAAGCCTTCGCCGCCGTGGTGCCCACCACGCCCGACCTGCCCTGGCCGCGCGAGTACCGCGGCGTGTACCAGGAGCGCCGCCGCGAATGCGGCTGGGGGTTGTACGAGGCCCTGGGCATTGCCAAGGGCGACCGCGAAGCCTCGGCCCGCCAGGCGGCGCAGAACTTCACGATGTTCGGCGCGCCGCACGTGGCCATCGTCAGCAGCGATGAGGCACTGGGCACCTACGGCGCGGTGGACTGCGGCGCGTATGTGGCCCACTTCATGCTGGCCGCGCACAGCCTGGGCGTGGGCTCCATCGCGCAGGCCGCGCTCGCGTCGTACCCCGCCGTGCTGCGCGATGTGCTGGGCATTGGCGATGACCGCACCATCGTCTGCGGCATCTCGTTCGGGCTGGCGGACCTGACGCACCCGGCCAACCACTTTCGCACCACGCGGGCCGATGCGGCCGACAGCGTGGTGTGGCGCGACTGACGGGGCCTTCGGTCACGCCGCTGCGCGCAGCAAGGGGCTGCTGCGCGCCTGCAGCACGCCGAACAGATTCTTCGGGTCGGCCAGCGCGGGGATCAGCTCGATGCGCTCGCCCACACCCAGCACCTGCGCCGCATCGCGCAGAAAGCGCAGGGCCGAGAAGTCCTCCAGCGCAAAGCCCACGGAATCGAAGACGGTGACCGCGGCATCGCCGCTGCGGCCTGCGCGCCGGCCGGCCAGCACCTCCCACAGCTCGGTCACCGCGAAATCGGCGGGCAGTTGCTGGATGTCGCCTTCGATGCGGGTCTGCGGCGCGTATTCCACAAACACCTGCGCCGCACGCAGCACATCGGCATGCAGCTCGGTCTTGCCGGGGCAGTCGCCGCCCACCGCGTTGATGTGCATGCCGGGCGCCAGCATGTCGGGCGTGAGGATGGTGGCGTTGGTCTTGTCGGCCGTCACCGTGGTCACGATGTCGGCCCCGCGCACCGCGTCGGCCGTGCTGGCGCAGGCGATGGTGGCGATGCCCGTGCCCTGCAGGTTGGCCTGCAGCTTGGGGGTGGCGGCCGGGTCGGTGTCGAACAGCCGCAGCGTGGTGATGCCCAGCAGGTGGTGAAACGCCAGCGCCTGGAACTCGCTTTGCGCGCCGTTGCCGATGAGCGCCATGGTGCGGCTGCCGGGCCGCGCCAGTGCCCGCGCGGCCACGGCCGACATGGCGGCGGTGCGCAGTGCGGTGGTGAGCGTGAGCTCACTCAGCAGCACCGGCGCGCCCGTGGCCACATCGGCCAGCACGCCGAACGCCATCACCGTCGACAGGCCGTGGCGCGTGTTGCGCGGGTGGCCATTGACGTACTTGAAGGCGTAGGTTGCATCGTCGGCAATCGGCATGAGCTCGATCACGCCGTCCTGCGAATGGCTGGCCACGCGCGCCGACTTGTCGAACGACTCCCAGCGCAGGAAGTCGGCCTCGATGTTGTCGGCGATGCCCCGCAGGCAGGCTTCGATGCCTTTGCGCCGCACGAGGGCAATGACGTCCGGCGCACTGAGGTACAGGGTGGAGAAGGTGGTGGGGGTGGCTTGCGATGCGGTGGGTGTCAGGTTCTGCGTGACCATGGTCTTGTCTCCAAAGGGATGGAGACAAGTTTCCGCCGGGCAGATGGCAATGGGAATCGCCAGAACTGCCGCATATTGCGCACCGCCCTGGCGAACTGGCAGCCAAAACTGGCCTTCTGACCAGTCGGCAATGCTCGGTCTGCGCGTCAGACCTGCCCGCTCAACCGGCGCGCCGCCTCCAGTACGGCCTTGACGTACCGCTCTTCATAGCGGTGCGCCGGCATGGTCAGCGTGACAGCGGCGGCCAGGCTGCCGTCGGCATGGAACACGGGTGCCGAGATGCCCGCCACCTCGTGCAGCCGGTCGCCCGCGCCGGCCATGTAGCCGTCCGCGCGGATGCGGGCGTAGAGCGCACGGTCCTTCTGGCCCAGCGTGCGGCTGAGCGCCGGGTCGAACGCCACCAGCACCCGCCCGCCGGTGCCGCGCCCGAGCGGCAGCACATCGCCCGCGCGGATGTGGTCGCGCACGGGGTGCGGCGAATCCACGCGGAACTGGCACAGCCGCACCGCGTCAGCGCCCTGCCCCTGGCGCAGGTGGTAGGCCGCGCTCTCGCCCGTGGCGGCCACCAGGTCGCGCAGCACGGGCAGCACCACCCGGTCGAGCGAGAACGATGCCGCGTACAGCGCATGCAGCCGCGCCACTTCAGCGCCCAGTGCGTAACGCCCGTCCGCCAGGCGCTGCACCCAGCGCGCATGCTCCAGCGACGCCAGCAGGCGCAGCGCGGTGCTCTTGTGCAGTTGTGTGCGGGCGGCCAGTTCGGCCAGTGTGAGAGCGCCTTCCCCCGCGCGAAAGGCGGCTACCAGCGTGAGGGCGCGGTCCACGGCCGCCACACCGCCGGGCGCTGCGTGGGCGTCGGCCAGGGATTCGTGCGCGGATTTGCGGGGCATGGCGAGGGACCGTTGGCGAATGAGGGGCTTGGATGCGGGGGTTGACGTGACGGCGCAAAAAGCCAATCATTCCATAAGAAAGAACACCGTTCTATCTATTAGAACAACGCACCGCGGCAGCGTCAAGCCTTTGCAGCCGCCCCGCACTGCACCAAGGACCCCATGGCAACCCCCGATATCCTCATCAGCGAAGTAGGCCCGCGCGACGGCCTGCAGTCCGTGAAGGCCACCATGCCCACGGCGCACAAGCTGCGCTGGATCGACGCGCTCGTCGCCGCAGGCCTGCGCGAGATCGAAGTCGGCTCGTTCGTGCCCGCACGCCTGCTGCCCCAGATGGCCGACGTGGCCGAGGTGGTGCGCCACGCGCTCACCCACCCCGGCATCACCGTGATGGCCCTGGTGCCCAACCTGCGCGGCGCCGAGTCCGCGCTGGCCAGCGGCGTGCACAAGATCACGCTGCCCGTGTCGGCCAGCGCGGCGCATTCACAGGCCAATGTGCGCAAGACCCCCGACGAGATGGTGCAGGAGCTGCGCGCCATCACCCGCCTGCGCGCCGAGACCGCGCCCCAGGTGCAGGTGGAAGTGGGCATCTCCACCGCCTTTGGCTGCACGCTGCAGGGCGAGGTGCCCGAGGACGACGTGATCCGCCTGGCTGCAGCGTGCGTGGCGGCGGGCGTGGACGAGGTGGGCCTGTCGGACACCACCGGCATGGCCAACCCCGCCCAGGTGCGCCGCCTGTTCACCCGGCTGCGCAGCGAGATCGGCCCGCACGCGGGCGCGGCCCACATGCACAACACGCGCGGCCTGGGCCTGGCCAACTGCCTGGCCGCGTACGACGTGGGCGTGCGCACCTTCGACGCATCGCTGGGCGGCCTGGGCGGCTGCCCCTATGCACCGGGAGCCTCGGGCAATGTGGTCACCGAAGACCTGGTGTTCATGTTCGAGGCCATGGGCGTGACCACCGGCGTGGACCTGGCCCGGCTGTTCGCCGCGCGCATCCCGCTGCAGGCCGGGCTGCCCGGCGAACCGGTGTACGGCATGACGCCCGAAGCGGGGCTGCCCAAGGGCTGGACGCAGGAGGCAACACATGGTTGAGAACGATGATGGTGCCCCGGGCCAGGGCCGCACCAACCTGCCCTACGCCGGCATCCGCGTGGTGGAGTTCACCCACATGGTCATGGGCCCCACCTGCGGCCTGGTGCTGGCCGACCTGGGGGCCGAGGTCATCAAGGTCGAGCCCATCGGCCACGGCCGCGAGGGCGATGCCACGCGCAAGCTGCGCGGGTCGGGGGCGGGCTTCTTCCCGCTGTTCAACCGCAACAAGAAGAGCCTGGCCCTGGACCTGGAAACCCCCGAGGGCAAGGAGGCCGTGCTGCGCCTGATCACCACGGCCGACATCGTGAGCGAGAACTTCAAGCCCGGCACCATGAAGAAGCTGGGCCTGGACTACGCCAGCCTGAAGGCCCTGAACCCGCGCCTCATCTACGTGAGCCACAAGGGCTTTCTGCCCGGCCCGTACGACCACCGCACTGCGCTCGACGAGGTGGTGCAGATGATGGGCGGCCTGGCCTACATGACCGGCCGGCCCGGCGACCCGCTGCGCGCGGGCACCAGCGTGAACGACATCATGGGCGGCATGTTCGGCGCCATCGGCGCGATGGCCGCGCTGGCCCAGCGCGAGAAGACGGGGCGCGGGCAAGAGGTGCAGAGCGCACTGTTCGAGAACAACGTGTTCCTCGTCGCGCAGCACATCATGCAGTTCGCCGTCACGGGCCAGCCCGCGGCGCCCATGCCTGCGCGCATCTCGGCCTGGGCGATCTACGACGTGTTCCAGGTGAAGGATGGCGAGCAGATCTTCCTGGCCGTGGTGAGCGACGGCGCGTGGGCGGTGTTCTGCGACGCCTTCGGCTTTGCGGACCTGAAGGCCGACCCGCGCCTGGCCAGCAACAACGACCGCGTGCGCGAACGCGCGTGGATGATGCCGCTGCTGCGCGAGCGGCTTGCGCCCTTCAGCGCCGCGCACCTGGCCGACGTGTTCGAGCGGCACGCCCTGCCCTTTGCGCCCATCACGCGGCCAGAAGACCTGCTGACCGACCCGCACCTGAACGCCACCGGCGCCCTCGCCCCCATGACCCTGCCCGACGGCCGCGCCACCCAGACGGTGCTGCTGCCCCTGGCCATGGACGGCGAGCGCCCCGGCGTGCGCCTGTCGCCGCCCCGTGTGGGTGAGCACAATGCAGAGCTGCTGGCCGAGCTGGGTTACGATGCTATAAAAATAGAAGCGCTTGGCGCTTATCCAGCCAGCGGTAGGGCCTGATTTTTTCTTGAATGGTGCTTGATGGGCCAATGACCTCGGTCTTCACATGCCCTCATCCCCTCATCCCCTCATCCCAACCTCTCCACCACCGTTCGGGCTGAGCCCGTCGAAGCCAGGGCGTGCCCCGCGCGCGCAAGGCTTCGACAAGCTCAGCCCGAACGGATGGGGGATCGGATTGGGGTCTCCGAGGCGAGTGGCCCACCAGGCTGATTGATCTCCAGGGCTGAGTGACGCCCCCAGAAAAAGCAAAAGCGGCCTGGGCCGCTTTTGCTGTGGGGGACCGGCTGCTTACTGCAGCGATGTGATCAGGTCGACGTACTGCTGCTTGGCAGCATCGGCCTCGGTGCCCTTGAGCTTTTCCCACGCGTCCCACTTGGCACGGCCCACCATGTCGGAGAAGCTGGGCTTCTTCTCGGCGTTGTCGCCGGCCGTGGCCTGCTTGTACAGCGCGTAGATCTTGAGCAGCGTGGCGTTGTCGGGGCGCTCGCTGAGGTTCTTGGAATTGGCGACGGCGGCTTCAAAAGTCTCGTTCAGATCGGCCATGGGAGTTGCTCCTGGGTGAATTCTTGAGGGGGAGGGAAAGAACGGTATTGGCAAGGGTTTGCTGCGTTGTATCTTACGGTCTGCACACTGCGGCCAGCGCTGCATCCATAGAGGCAAGCCCCCAAAAACGAACAACAGGTGTACATCCGATGGTGACCCGCATTTCCTCCCCCAGCGCCACGGCCACCGAAGGCGCCGCCAGCCCCTTGCGCAAGGCCCGCACCCAGGCCCCCGCCGCGGCGCGCCGTGCGGCCCAGGCGCTGCCGCCTGCGGCGCGCAAGGCCGCGGGCGTGGTGCAAAAGAACGTGCGCCGCGCAGCCACCGGCATGCTGGGGCTGTCCGGCGAGCGCATGAGCAAGGTCGACACCGCCTGGCTGCGCATGGACTCGGCCAGCAACCTGATGATGATCAACGGCGTGTGGACGCTGTCGCCCGGCATCGGGTGGGAGGCCCTGTGCGAGCGCGTGCAGCAGCGCCTGCTGCAGTACCCGCGCTTTCGCCAGCGGGTGGTGGAAGACGCGGCGGGTGCCACCTGGGTGGAAGACCGGCAGTTCGACATCGCGGCCCACGTGCTGCGTGAAAAGCTCACAGCCCCGAAAGGCGAGAAAAGCATGCAGCGCGCGCTGCAGGACCGCGTGGGCGAGCTGGCCATGCAGCCGCTGGACCCGCGCCGCCCGCTGTGGCAAATGCACCTCGTCGAGGACTTCATCGGCGACGACGGCCAACCGGGCAGCGCGCTCATCGTGCGCATCCACCACTGCATCGCCGACGGCATCGCGCTGATCTCGGTCACGATGTCCATCGTGGACGGCGGCGCCGAGCCACCCAAGCGCACCCGCAAAGAGCGCGAGCAGGCCGCCACCGCCGAGGACTGGATCGCCGAGACGCTCATCAAGCCCTTCACCGGCATGACGGTGAAGGCGCTGGACCTGGCGGGCGACGGCGCCGCCAAGTCGCTGCAGATGCTGGGCGACCCCGAAAAGACCATGCACAGCGGCCTGTCGGGCACGATGGACATGGCGCGCGTGGCCTACCAGCTGGTGAGCGACGCCGCCGCCCTGGCGCTCATGCCCGACGACTCGCCCACGCGCCTGAAGGGCCAGCCCGGCAGCGCCAAGCGCGTGGCCTGGTGCCCGCCGATCCCGCTGGAGGAGGTCAAGGCCATCGGCAAGGCGCTCAACTGCTCCATCAACGACGTGCTGCTGTCGTGCGTGGCCGGCGCCATCGGCGGCTACCTGCGCAGCGAGGGCGACGACCCCACGGGCCAGGAGATCCGCGCGATGATCCCCGTCAACCTGCGCCCCATGGAAGACGCCTGGAAGCTGGGCAACCGCTTCGGCCTGGTGCCGCTGGTGCTGCCCATCGGCATGGCCAACCCGGTGGAGCGGGTGTACGAGGTGCGCCGGCGCATGAATGCGCTGAAGGGCAGCACCCAGCCCATCCTGGCGTTTGCGATGCTGGCCGTGGCGGGGCTGTTGATCAAGCCCGCGCAGGACGCGCTGCTCAACCTCTTTGGCCGCAAGACCACGGCCGTGATGACCAACGTGCCCGGCCCCAAGGAGCAACTCACGCTGTGCGGGGCGCGCGTCACGCAGTGCATGTTCTGGGTGCCGCAGTCGGGCGACATCGGCCTGGGGGTCTCCATCCTGAGCTACGGCGGCGGCGTGCAGTTCGGCGTGATCACCGACACCGCGCTGTGCCCCGAGCCGCAGCGCATCATCGACGCGTTCGCGCCGGAGTTCGCGCAGCTGTCGCTGCTCACGCTCATGCTGCCCTGGGGCGAATGAGGCAGCCCCCTGCGGTGAAAGCCGTCGCCCTGTTCCTGGCACCGTGGGCCGCTGCGGCGGCCAGTTGCGCGCAGGCCGCGGTGATCGAGGAGCATGCCGAGCGCCCGTACGCGGTGTACGCGCAGCCGGCCGACACGCTGCGCCAGGCGCTCAATGCGGCCACGCCCATCACCGTGGACGGCCAGCGCTTTCACGGCCATGCGCACTGGGACGTGCGCTGGACCTTCCGCTGGTCGCGCGACGCCTCGGGCCGCTGCCGCATCACCGAAGTGACCACGCGGCTGCGCAGCGAGGTGCAGCTGCCCGAACTGCGGCGCGCCACGCCCGACCAGCGCGCGCTGTTCGACCGCTACCTGCCCGCCCTGTCGCGCCACGAGCAAGGCCACGTGCAGTTCGGCCGCGATGCGGCGCGCGCCATCGACCAAGGCATTGCGAAGTTGCCCGCCGCGCCCGACTGCGCCACGCTGGAGCGCCAGGCCAACGCCCTGGGCCACCGCCTGCTGCGCGAGCACACCGAGCGCGAACGGCAGTACGACCGCGACACGCGCCACGGCGCGTCGCAGGGCGCCAAGCTCGATTGAAGCCGCCAGCCCACCCGCCGAGGCGCAGCGCGCTGTTCAGCCGCTCCCGTCCGCCGCCAGCGACGCGGACAGCTCCCACACCGCCTCGGCCATGGGCGACATCTCGGCGCGCTGGCGGTACAGGCGGATCTGCACCGGCAGGCTCCAGTCGCTGCCGCCCGCGGCGACCAACGTGCCGGCCTTGAGCTCATCGGCGATCAAACTCTCGGGCAGCCAGGCCACGCCACGACCTTCGAGCGCCATGGTCTTGAGCAGCACCGCATGGTGCGCGGTGAACACCACCGCTACGCCCTGCGGCATGGCGGCATCCGGCCCTTCGCTGAACAGGTGGCGCATGCGCGACCGCATGATGCGGCCCAGCCCCGACGCCTCGCTGTAGGCCAGCACGGGCACCGCGTCCTGCTGCACGATGGCGTGCAGCGGCCGGCCCGGCGACGTGGGAGTGGGCGCGCTCACCGGCAGCAGCACATCGCCGGACAGGCGCAGCACCGGGTACTGCGCCTCGTCCAGCCGGCCCGGCACGTCCGGGTGGCCGTGGCACAGCACGAACTGCACGCGCCGCTGCAGCATGAGGTCCTCGCAGGCGTGCGAGCTGTCGGACATGGTCTGGATGGGGCCCATCTGCAGCCGGGTTTCGACGCCCACCAGCCAGCGCGGAAAGAACGTGAGCGACAGCACGTGCGTGGCCGCAAAGCGCAGGCTGGCCGCGGCCACGTCGTGCGCGGCGCGGGCCTTGATGCGGGCGGCCTCCAGGTTGGCCAGGATGGCTTCGAGCAGCGGCAGGAACCGCTGGCCGGCCGGCGTGAGCGCAGCCGGGTGCGCGCTGCGGTCGAACAGCTCGACCCCCACCCAGTCCTCCAGCGCCCGGATGTGGCGGCTGAACGCGGGCTGGGCAATCGAGCGCGCCTCGGCCGCGCGCGAGAAATTGCCGGTCTCAGCCAGGGCCAGGAAGTCCTCCAGCCACTCCAGATCCAGCGGTCGGTTGCCAGGGCCCATGGGTGCGTTCCTGCCTTGCGATAGTTGTATGCGATTGAAGTATTGGACCGCTGGCGCGCCACGGGAAATGATCCACCCCGTCGTTCACCCGCTTTCCCCTACGGAGACAAAAAAGCATGCCTGCCATCTCGAATTATCGCGGGATCACTCCCGCCATCTCGTGCCCCTTCACCCCGGACCACCGCATCGACGAGCCCGCGCTGCGCAAGCTCGCCGCCTGGCTGGCGGGCCACGAAGGCGTGGTCGCCATCATGACCAACGGGCACACGGGCGAGGTGTTTTCGCTGACGCCCACCGAGCGCGCGGAGGTCACGCGCATCGTGGCCGACGAGCTCAAGGGCCTGGCACGGCCTGTGCCGGTGATCTCCTCCATCGTCTGCGAAGGCCTGAAGGATGCGGCCGAGCATGCCCGCGCCGCCGTCGAGGGCGGCGCCGTGGCGCTCGACGTGATGCCCCCGCACCACTGGCTGCGCTTCGGCTTCACGCCCGGCCACGCGCTGCAGTACTTCGAGGCCATCCACCAGGCCGCACCCAGTGCCGACCTGGTCTGCCACGTCTACCCCGCCTGGACGCGCGCCTCGTACTCGTCGCAGTTGCTGGCCGACCTGGCCCGGCTGCCCTACCTGCAGGCCTTCAAGGTGGGCCAGCGCGACATGAACAAGTACGCCCGCGACATCCAGGCGATCCGCGAGGCGGATGCATCCAAGGCCATCCTGACCTGCCACGACGAGTACCTGCTGGCCTCGATGGTGCAGGGCGTGGACGGCGCACTGGTGGGCTTTGCCACCTTCATCCCGCAGCTCATCATCGATTTGTGGAACGCGGTGAAGGCCGGTGATTTGAAGAAGGCCATGGCCGTGCAGGCCGTCATCACGCCGCTGAAGGACGCCGTGTACGGCGGCGGCGAGCCCACCGGCGAGGCCCATGCCCGCATGAAGGGCGGCATGTACCTGGCCGGTGTGCTGGACGACGCCACCGTGCGTCCGCCGACCGAAGCGCCCAACGCGAAGGAAGTCGAGGCCCTGCGCGCTGCGGTGAAGCAGGCGGGCCTGCTCAAGCGCTGAGTGATGGATGTGGGCGGGGGATCTCAAATCAATCCCCCGCGTTGGTAGTTCTCGAACAAAAAGACTGGAGACAAGACACCATGCGACGCAATCAATTTCTCAGCATCACACTGCGCACAGCCCTGGGCGCCGCCACGCTCGCAATGGCAGCCAGCAGCTTTGCGCAGGCCTACCCCACCAAGCCGGTGCGGGTGGTCATTCCCTTCCCCCCCGGCGGCACGCTCGACACCGTGGGCCGCCAGCTGGCGCAAAAGCTCGGCGAGCAGATGGGCCAGAACTTCATCGTGGAGAACAAGCCCGGCGGCAACGGCGTGATCGGCGGCGACGTGGTGGCCAAGGCCCCGGCCGACGGCTACACGCTGCTGTTCAACGCATCCACCTTCACCACCGCGCCCATGACCATGAAGTCCGTGCCCTACGGCGTGGTCAAGGACTTCGCGCCCGTGGCGCTGGTGGCCAAGGCCCCGCTGTCGGTGGCCATCAACAAGAACCTGCCGGTCACCGACATCAAGTCGCTGATGGCGTACGCCAAGGCCAACCCCGGCAAGATGACCTTCGCCGTGGGCTCCATCGGGTCGGCCGGGCACCTGTCGACCGAGCTGCTCAAACGCGCCGGCCAGCTCGACTACCTGATCGTGCCGTACAAGGGCACGGCGCCTGCGTTCCAGGACCTGATCGGCGGGCAGATCGACGGCTTCATCGACCCCATTCTCGGCTCGCTGCAGTACCACAAGAGCGGCATGCTGCGCGTAGTGGCCGTCACCTCTGCCCAGCGCGCGGCCAGCCTGCCCGACGTGCCCACGGTGGGCGAGACGATCCCGGGCTACGAGTTCTACAGCTGGTATGGCCTGTGGGGCCCGGCTAAGCTGCCGGCCGACATCACCCAGCGGCTGAACACCGAGGTGAACAAGGCCCTGGCCGAGATGACACCCAAGCTCAAGGAGCAAGGCCTGCTGACCACTCCGGGCAGCGTGGAGGACTTCGCGAAGTTCCAGCGCAGCGACATGGAGCGGTCCCAGAAGATCGTCACCGAGGGCAACATCCGTGTCGAGTAATGCCCGCCACGCCGTAGTCACCGGCGTCAGCAGCGGCATAGGCCGCAGCATCGCCGAATCGCTGCTGGCAGACGGCTGGCGTGTGAGCGGTCTGGACGTTGCGCAGCCGTCGATCGTCGATCCATCGTTCACCCACATGCCCGTCAACCTGGCCGAAGGCGCCGACATCGCCCGCGTGGCCGCTGCCCTGCCCGCGGTGGACGCGCTGGTCCATGCGGCCGGCGTGCTGCGCGTGGGGCCGCTGGGCCAGCTCGACCATGCGGGCGGCGAGCTGATGTGGCGCCTGCATGTGGACGCAGCCACCCGCCTGGCCGACGCCATCGTGCCCGGCATGGCGCAGCGCGGCCGGGGCCGTGTGGTGTTTATCGGCAGCCGCGTGGCGCAGGGCATGGCCGGGCGTGGGCAGTACGCCGCAACCAAGGCCGCGCTGATCGCGCTGGCGCGCAGTTGGGCGGCCGAGGTGGCCGCGCAGGGCGTGACGGTGAACGTGGTCTCCCCCGCGGCCACGGCCACCGGCATGTTGAACGACCCGGCGCGCGCCGGGAGCGCACCGCGCCTGCCACCCATCGGCCGGCTGATCGAGCCGGCCGAGATCGCCGCGCTGGTGGGATTTCTGCTCTCCGACCCTGCAGCCGCTATCACGGGGCAGGACATCGCGATCTGCGGAGGCTCGTCGCTCGCCCGCTGATCGCTTGTTTCGTCACCCTTCCTTTTTTGTTTCATCCACCACCACGACCACCATGAAGATCGTCAACATCCTCGAATCGACCCGTCCCATCAAATCGGACATCCGCAACGCCTACATCGACTTCTCGAAGATGACGCTCAGCCTCGTGGCCGTGGTCACCGATGTGATCCGCGACGGCAAGCCGGTGATCGGCTACGGCTTCAACTCCAACGGCCGCTACGGCCAGGGCGCGCTGATGCGTGACCGCTTCATCCCGCGTGTGCTGCAGGCCGAGCCCACCAGCCTGCTCGACGCCACCGGCGAGAACATCGACCCGCACAAGGTTTGGGCGCAGATGATGATCAACGAGAAGCCCGGCGGCCACGGCGAGCGCTCGGTGGCGGTGGGCACCATCGATATGGCGGTGTGGGACGCCACGGCAAAAATAGCGCGCAAGCCGCTGTTCCAGCTGCTGGCCGAACGCTACGGCAACGGCACGCCCAACCCGCGCGTGTTCGTCTACGCGGCCGGTGGCTACTACTACCCGGGCAAGGGGCTCGAAGCGCTGCAGCGTGAGATGGAAAGCTACCTGGCGCGCGGCTACTCGGTGGTCAAGATGAAGATCGGCGGCGCCACGCTGGCCGAGGACTGCGAGCGCATCGAGTCGGTGCTCAAGATCCTGGGCCCGGGCCAGCAGTTGGCGGTGGACGCCAACGGCCGGTTCGACCTGGCCACCGCCATCGACTATGGCAAGGCCCTGTCGCAGTACCCGCTGTTCTGGTACGAGGAAGCCGGTGACCCGCTGGACTACGAGCTGCAGGCCAAGCTGGGCGAGGTCTACAAGGGCCCGATGGCCACGGGCGAGAACCTGTTCTCGATGCAGGACGCACGCAACCTGATCCGCCACGGTGGCATGCACAAGGACCGCGACTGGCTGCAGTTCGACTGCGCACTGAGCTATGGCCTGGTGGAGTACCTGCGCACGCTGGACATGCTCAAGGAACACGGCTGGTCCCCCAGCCGCTGCATCCCGCACGGCGGCCACCAGATGTCGCTGGCCATTGCCGCGGGCCTGGGCCTGGGCGGCAACGAGAGCTACCCCGACCTGTTCCAGCCCTACGGCGGCTTCCCCGATGGCGTGAAGGTCGAGAACGGCTACGTCACGCTGCCGCCGCTGCCGGGCATCGGCTTCGAGGGCAAGTCGGACCTGATCGCGGAGATGCGTGCGTTGGCGTCTTGACAGTGAAACGGGGCTCCAGCGCTTGTTAGGCAAGCGCTGGCAGCTATGAAATTTGAAGTGGCCGCGTTGGCGGCCACTTCAGTATCCGATGCCTGACGGAGTCATCCAGCGGGCGCAGCACCAAGACAACCCGGCTGGCGTTACGCCGCGGCGAGCCGTTCCTTGGCCAGCTTTGTGCCCTCTGCCAGCGCTTTCAGCTTGCGCCAGGCGACGTCCCGCCCCATGGGCGCCAGACCACAATTCGTGCAAGGGAACAGCCGCTCCTTGGGCACGAACTCCAGTGCCCGGGCGATGGTGTCCGCTACTTCCTCAGGGGTTTCGACCACGTCGCTCGCCACATCGATCACGCCGACCATCACGTCCTTGCCGGCCAGCAGCTTCATCAGGTCGGGCGGCACATGGGAATGGATGCATTCCAGGCTCACCTGGTCGATGCTGCTCTTGGCCAGCGCGGGGAACACTGCCTCGTACTGGCGCCATTCGTCGCCCAGAGTGCTCTTCCAGTCGGTGTTGGCCTTGATGCCGTAGCCGTAGCAGATGTGCACCGCCGTCGTGCAAGTCAGGCCCTGCGCTGCGCGCTCCAGCGCCTGCACGCCCCAGTCGGCGGCGTCCTTCATGTAGACGTTGAAGGCGGGTTCGTCGAACTGGATGATGTCCACGCCATCGGCCTGCAGCGCCAGCGCTTCTTGGTTGAGCAGCTCCGCAAACGCGAAGGCCATCTTGACCTTGTCTCCGTAGAAGCGGTCTGCCACGGTGTCGACGATGGTCATCGGGCCGGGCAGGGTGAACTTCAGTTTTTTGCTGGTGTGCGCGCGGGCGAGCTGTGCCTCGAAGGCATGCACGCGGCCCTTCAGGCGCAGGGCCGAGACCACCTGAGGCACCATCGCGTCGTAGCGGTTGTCGCGGATGCCCATCTTCACCTTGTGCTCGAAGTCGATGCCTTCGACCTGCTCGAGAAAGCCGTGCACGAAGTGCTGGCGCGATTGCTCGCCGTCGCCCACGATGTCCAGGCCCGCGTCTTCCTGGGCCTTGATCCACAGCAAGGTGGCGTCGGCCTTGGCCTGGCGCAGCGCATCGCCCTCGGCCATCCACTGGGGCCAGAGCTTGTTGGTTTCAGCCAGCCAGGCGGGTTTGGGCAGGCTGCCTGCGATGGAGGTTTCAAACATCTGACAATTCCTTTGAAGCAAAAGAGGGGTGGGTGAGCATATTCCGGGACTTTGGCCCGGCGATGGAAGCCGAGTATTCAGTGGGCGTGGGCTTGGGCAACTGCAGCAGCAGCACCAGTCCATTGCTCCAGGACCTTCTTGTACGGCCGGATGAAGTGCTCCTGCGCAAACTTGCCCTGCTTGACCGCCAGCTGGCTGCGCTCTTCCCGGTCATACACGATCTGCGTCAACGAATAGTCCTCGTTCTTCAGGCTCGGTCGGTAGAGTTGCCCTGCCGCTGAATTGGCGTTGTAAATCTCGGGGCGGTAGATCTTCTGAAAGGTTTCCATCGTGCTGATGGTGCCGATCAACTCCAGGCTCGTGTAGTCGCCCAGCAGGTCTCCCTGAAAGTAGAAAGCCAGCGGCGCAACGCCATTCGCGGGCATGAAGAAGCGGACCTGCATCCCCATTTTTGCGAAGTATTGGTCGGTTGAGGACAGCCCACTCTGCTGGTATTCGATGCCCAGTACCGGGTGCTGATTGCCGGTGCGTCGATAGGTCTTGCTGGTCGAAGCGCTGATGCAGATGACGGGCGGCTTGCCGAAGCGTTCCTTGTAGATGCGCGAGTTGGCGAACTGCTGGAACAGCTTTCCATGCAGGTCGCCAAAATCATCGGGGGTGCTGAATTGCGCCCGATCGGCGTTGTACTCAGGAAGCAGCACGCTGAAGTCGTAGTCGCGCACGTAGGAGGAAAAATTGTTCCCTGCAATGCCAGGGATGCGTTGGTTCGCCGTCTTGTCGAGAATGCAGGTTTTCAGTATCTCGATCAGCGGAAAAGCAGCATGGCCAGCCTTGGCATTCACGCTCATCTCGACTGAGATGATCTCGAGCTCGACGCAGTAGCGGTCCCCCGTCGGGTTGTCCCAATGCGCCAGGTCGTTGAAGCGGTTGTCAATCATCTTCAGCGTGTTGCGCAGGTTCTGTTGCCGACTGGCTCCCCGGGCCAGGTTGGCAAAGTTGGTGGTCATGCGTGTGCTGTCCGATGGTTCATAGTTTTCATCGAAACATATGCTTTTGAGGCTGAAGCTGAGTTCGTCGTTCATGGCGGTCCAGTGGCTTGAATTGATGGAGGGGGAAAGGCCGGTGCTTGTGTCAGGCCAGCGCCACTTCGGCGGCCGGCGAGGGCTGGGCGAGGCGCGCCAACGGCATGAGCGGCAGTGCCCGCTGGACGGCCAGTCTGGCCCGGTCGATCAGGGCCTGGCTTTGCAACTGGTAGTCCACGAAATCCTTGTCGGTCGCATACACGCCCAGCGGCAGCGTGCGCGCCTGGAAGAAGCTGAACAGCGGCCGCAGCTGGTGGTCGATCACCAGCGCATGGCGCTCGCTGCCGCCGGTGGCGGCCAGCAGCACCGGCGTGTCGATCAAGGCGTCCTGGTGTACGAAGTCGAAGAAGTGCTTGAACAGCCCCGCATAGGCACCGCGGTACACCGGTGTCGCCACCACCAGGATGTCGGCCTGCTCGACCGCCGCCAATTCCCGCTCTACAGCGCTGGGCAGTTGATCGCGCCTGACCGCGCCAGCGAACATCGGTGCGAGCTGGCCCAGGTCGACCAGGCGTTGTTCGCAGGGACGCTCATCGGCGATGAGGTCCAGCAGGTGCTCTGCCAGCGCAGCGGACCTGGAGGGGCGCTGCAGCCCGCCGGAGACTGCGACGATGCGCAGGGGATGTGCTGTAAGTGCGTTCATGGGAGGGAATGCTAGTGGCTGTGAACCATGAAGTAAAATGGTCTTATTTCATCAACCCATGAACACGGTTCATTAAAATGCTCGAACGCATTCACCTCAACATCGTTCAGCAGGTTGAGAAGCAAGGGTCGTTGACGGCCGCGGCGGGCGTGTTGAACCTCACCCAGTCGGCCCTGAGCCACAGCATGAAGAAGCTGGAGCAGCAACTGGGCACCGACGTGTGGTTGCGCGAAGGTCGAAGCCTGCGCCTCACGCAGGCCGGCCAGTACCTGCTGGCGGTGGCCAACCGCGTGCTGCCGCAGCTGGACCTGGCCGAAGAGCGCCTGGGCCAGTTTGCACAGGGCGAACGCGGTGCGCTGCGCATCGGCATGGAATGCCACCCTTGCTACCAGTGGCTGCTCAAGGTGGTGTCCCCTTATCTGGCCGCATGGCCCGACGTGGACGTAGACGTCAAGCAGAAGTTTCAGTTCGGCGGGATCGGCGCGCTCTTCGGCTTCGAGATCGACCTGCTGGTCACGCCCGACCCGTTGTTCAAGCCAGGGCTGAAGTTCGAACCGGTGTTCGACTACGAGCAGGTGCTCGTCGTGGCCAAGGGCCATGCCCTGGCTTCGGCGGCCTATGTGAAACCCCAGCAATTGACACAGGAAGTGCTCATCAGCTACCCCGTCGACATCGAGCGCCTGGACATCTACAGCCAGTTCCTGCTACCGGCCGGTGTCACGCCCAAGCGCCACAAGGCCATCGAGACCACCGACATCATGCTGCAGATGGTGGCCAGCGGCCGGGGGGTGGCCGCCCTGCCGCGTTGGCTGGTGCAAGAGTACGCGGCCAAGATGGATGTGGTGCCTGTCCGGCTGGGCGCGCGCGGCATCGCCAAGCAGATCTTCCTCGGGGCACGCGAGACGGACACCGCCATTGACTACGTGCGGGCCTTCATCGAACTGGCCCGCACTGCAGTGCCTACGTCGCAGAGCAGGTGAAGCTCTCGGCCTTGGCCGGATCGCCCGTGCCGTTGTAGCGCGGGAATTTCGGGTACTCGCACACCGGGCGCTGCGCCACGGGGGTGCTGGTGCCGGGTGCGAACTTGGTGGCCACCAGCTTGTCGGGCGCCGTGCTCTTTTCCACCCAGGCATCCATGGCTGCCAGCAGGTCGATGGAGCGCGGCTCGGTGCCCGCGCCGTCCAGGTCATGCCCGTTGGAGGGCGAGGTGACCATGCGCGCAAAGCCCTGCACCTTGCTGGCGCCCAGGCGCTGCTTGACCGACTCGAAGTAGTCCGCCGTGCGGTACACCGACACGCAGGTGTCGCCCAGGCCATACCAGATCAGCAGCTTGCCGCCGTTGTCGGCAAAGGCGGAGATGTCGGGGTCCGTGCCATCGATCATCCCGGCCAGCCGCGCGTACTGCGCCTGGTACTGCGTGGGGTCGTGCGTCAGGATGTTGGCGTTGGGGTTGCCCTCCACCAGCCGCGCGGCTTCCGTCACGGCCATGTGGTTGAACGAATCGGGCGCGTCGAAGCTGGTGCCGAATATGTACGACTGCCAGTCCGAGGTGGACGCCCCGCCCCGGCCGTAGCGCGGATAGCCCACCGCACCGCGCGACAGGGTCACGGGCGTCTTGTGGTCGCTGTAGATGAGGCGGATCGATTCGATCTGCCCGGCCGTCAGGCAGGTGTCGCTGTCGGCCCCCTTGCACAGCAGCTCGGTGGGCACATAGCTGCAGGCTTCGACGTTGCCGATGATGCCGTCCTTCAGGCCGTCCAGGCCGTCGCACGCCGCGGTTTCGGCCTTGGCGTAGAGCGTGATCTTGGCGGGGCTGAGCCAGTTGTCGCGGCTCTTGAAGATGTGCCGCAGCACCGTGGGGCCCAGGTTGACCTGGTGCGCCTGCTGGCTGATGGCGGGCTCCATGGCCACCACGCCGTCGTAGTCCTTGGGGTACTTCTGCGTGGCGATGAGGCCGGAGCGCCCGCCGTTGGAATGGCCCATGTGGTAGCGCCGCGCGGGGCGCTTGCCATAGAACTCGGTGGCGATCGCCGTGCCGACCTCGAGCACGAAATGGTTCGCGTCGAACGCATGGTTGCGCAGCGCGACATCGCTCTTGCCCCAGGCGAAGCCGCGAATCTGGTGGCCCGAGTCGGAGCTGATCTTCACGTAGGCGTGGGCGGACGGCCCCACGAGCTGCTGGTACCACGGGTCGTCGGTGGGGATGAACCCGTCGAAGCCCCCGCCGCCGATGGTGAGCGTCTTGCCGTTCCACTGCGCGAGCGTGGGCAGCTCCACCGCCCAGTTGATGGTGGACTCGGGCGACGAGACGATCTCGCCGCGCACGATGCAGGCGTCGGGCAGCGTGCTGTCGGCCTTGCGCAGCTCGGTGCGGGTGACCTTGGCACCATGGGGCAGCGCGGCCGAGGTGTAGGCGGCGCAGGCTTCGGCCAGGGGCCTGGCGGCCAGGGATGGGGCGTCGCTGCCGCCACCGCCGCAGGCCGCCAGCGCCAGGGCCGCGCTGGCGCCCAGGGTTCGGGCGGCCCATCGCCCTGCGTGTACAGGGCCGGGGATGCTGCGGCGGTGCGCCTCGGTGGCGCGGGATGTGCTCGGGAACATGGGATGCGTCTCCTGTGATGATGGTTCTTCAGGAGCCGCAAGGGCTGTGCGCGGCAGCACCGCCACCGCAGCCCTTGCGGCTCCGGTGCGGACGATAGGAAAAGAAGGCGCTGCTGCAGCCTCTGCAAATGCAGAGGGCCCGGGAAACTACCGAGCGCCGCGATCGACCCGCACGGACACCAACACCCGGCAGGAAGACCGAGGCAGCACGTGTGCTGAACGCCCTCAGGCGGTGCGCAGCGCCGCCACCAGCTCCAGCTTGTTGCTCACCCCCAGCGCCGCATAGGCGGTGCGCAGGTACGTGCGCACGGTGGCGGGCGTGAGCCCGAGCGTGGCGGCGATGTCCTTGTGCGAGCGCCCCTGCGCATAGAGCATGGCCGCGCTCAGTTCGCGCGGCGCCAGCGGCGACTTCGGGTGGCGCGATGCGATGCTGATGGCCACCAGCGAACCGCAGGGCTCCATCCGCAGGCGGCAGGCCTTGCCCACGGCCACGGTGCACGGCGCGCGCGCGAGGCCTTGCACCACCGCCGTCGGCAGCCGCGTGCCGGCCCAGCCGGGGTGGGCCTCGCCCAGCGCCAGGCTGATGCGCAGCCCCGCGAACAGCAGATCGCCCGAAGGCCCTGCGAGCGCAAAGCTGTCCCACGGGCGGCTGGGCGAATCGCTTTGCAGCGCCTGCAGCCGGTGGTGCCAGTGCTGCAGCAGGTGCACGACAAACTCGCCGAACAGCACGGTCTCCTGGTCGGTGAATTCGGTGCGGGTCTGCGGGCGGTACACCGAGACGAAGAACAGCAGGCCGCTGTGCGGCAGCTCGGCCGTGAGCGCCATGCAGTGGTACAGGCCATGGCGCTCGCTGAACGCCAGCACCTCGGCGTGTTCGGCGATGTCGCCGGTCACGTCGCGTTCGCGGATCACCACGCCGAGCCGGCTCATGGACTGGCGCGCGAACTCGTCCACCGCAGACAGTTCATTCCATTCCTGCGCAAAGCTCTGGCTCAGGCCCATGCTGCCATGCAGCCAGTTGCGGGGGCTGGTGTGCACATCGCCTGCCGACATTTCGCCCCACCAGGCCGAGTCGAACGGCACCAGCTCCTGCAGCGTCTGCAGGGCCTGGTGCAGCATGTCCTGGGGTTGCGTGTGCCGCGCCAGCTGCCCCAGCGCGAGCAGGCTGCAGCTGAGCGCCCGCACGGCATCGGGGTGCGGGCCCGCGCCGGGCTGGGGGGCCGGAACGCTCATCGGAGCGGGCGCTGCGCCGCGCGCAGCGAGGTAGGGGCAAAGGCCATGGCGCGGTCTCCTGGGTTTGGCGCGATGGTAGCCGCCGCGCGCACGACGCCAGCGCCCCCGGCCCGCCCAGAGCGTGCACCCGCACCGCCCTGCGCCACGGCGCACAGGGCCTCAAGCCCCAAAATGACTATGTTTTTTGTAGCACCTTGCGCTTGCCAGGCAAGCGCTGGAGGCCGATGAAACCCAACTACCGGGCCAGGCCGTCGACCGCCTGGAACATCGACTGGCGCGCCTGGCTCACGATCTGGCCTTTCCACACATCGGTGTCGGTGTAGAACGCTGCCAGCATCTGCGCCTTGATCTGGGCATGCTGCTCGGCCGGTGCCTCGGGGTGCAGGTTGAGCCACTGCTCGGCGCGGATAGCGTCCATCACCTCCAGCACCGGCACGGTGCCGTATTCCATCGCAATGCCCGTGGTTTCGGCGTGCGGGCATTCGTCGTACACGGAGTTCCACATCAGCCCGGTGAGGAAGGCCGACGTCGAGGAGCCGTCGTAGATGGACGTGACCGGCGTGGCGCCGCCACCGTCCCACCAGGCCCGGGCGCGCGCCACGGAGTCGGCATCGTCCTTGCCGGCGTAGATGCGCTCACCATGGCCGCTGGGGCCCAGGCCCGTGTGCAGGTCGATCCAGGCGATGCGCGATGCGTTGGCGCCGTGCTGGCGCAGCACCTGGCGCAGCGTGCGGTTGCTCCAGGTGGGCTCGGTGCCGCCGAAGAACACGCCCTGCGGAAACTCGTGCTGGCCCTGCGAGATGGCGGCCTGCCAGGCGGCTTCGCCGTGCGTGTCGATGTACTGCTGCCGGGCGGCGGCATTCTCGGCCGAGGGCGGCCACTGCTCGGGCAGCAGCAGGGGCTGCACCTCGCGGTAGGCCTTGTTCACCGGCAGGGGCTGGGAGAAGTCCTGGAAGTTGCGGTTCAGGTCCACGTTCTCGTGCGTGAAGCGGCGCACGTGCGAGAAGCCGTAGGGGTTGAGCGCATGGATGTACAGCGTGGCCACGCCGGCGGCGCGTGCCTTGTCGCGCCACTCTTGGTCGTGCAGCGCGAACACCTGCACGCCGCTGCCGCAGTAGCCCTCCACGCCGTGGCAGGCGCTGCTCACGATGAGCAGCTTTTTCGCATCGGCCGGGCCGTCCAGCACCACGTCCATCGCCAGGTCCTCGCCGTCACGGCCTTTGAGCGGGTGGGCGTGCGACTCGATGGGCAGGCCGGCCGCGGCGGCGGCTTCGAGGAGCTTGGTGCGGGCCTCTGCGTAGCTGGAGGAAAAGGCGCTGGGGATGCCGATCATGGGCGGGGCTTTCAGGGGTCGGGGGGGAGGGGGACAAAAGAAAACCCGGGGCACACGGGGCGCCCAGGGTTTCAAGGCAGAACGAGAAATCAGCGGCGGCGGGGCGGTGGCGTTCAGGCCGTCGCCGTGGGCTGGGCCAGCCACTGCTCGGCCAGCTTGACCCAGTAGGTGGCGCCCAGCGGGATCAGGTCGTCGTTGAAGTCGTAGCTCGGGTTGTGCAGCATGCAGGGGCCGCCGCCATGGCCCATCTCCCGGTGCGCGCCGTCGCCATTGGCGATGAAGCAGTACGCGCCGGGCTTGGCCTGCAGCATGTAGGCAAAGTCTTCGGCGCCCATGGTGGGCTCCTGGGGCAGGACATGTTCAGCGCCGACGATCTCGGTCATCACCTTGCGCGCGAACTCGGCCTCGGCGGGCGAGTTGACGGTGGGCGGGTAGTTGCGCACGAACGCGAATTCGCAGGTGGCGTCGTGCGCCGCGCAGGTGTGTTCGGCGATCTGGCGCATGCGCTTTTCGATCAGCTCCAGCACCTCGACGGTGAAGGTGCGCACGGTGCCCTGCAGTTCGACGCTGTCGGGCACCACGTTGGTGGCCTCGCCCGCGTTGATCATGGTGACCGAGATCACGCCCGCATCCACCGGCTTCTTGTTGCGGCTGATGATGGTCTGGAAGGTCTGCACCATCTGGCAGGCGATCGGCACCGGGTCGATGCCGGTGTGCGGCAGCGCTGCATGGCCGCCCTTGCCGCGGATCACGATCTTGAATTCGCTGGTCGACGCCATCACCGGGCCGGGGCTCACGGCAAACGTGCCCACCGGCATGCCGGGCCAGTTGTGCATGCCGTACACGGCCTGCATGGGGAACTGCTCGAACAGGCCGTCCTCGATCATCACGCGGGCACCGCCGCCGCCCTCTTCCGCGGGCTGGAAGATCAGGTACACGGTGCCGTCGAAATTGCGGTGCTTGGCAAAGTGCTGCGCCGCGGCCAGCAGCATGGCCACGTGGCCGTCGTGGCCGCAGGCGTGCATCTTGCCCTGGTGCTTGCTGGCGTGGGCGAAGGTGTTGAACTCCTGCATGGGCAGGGCGTCCATGTCGGCACGCAGGCCGATGGCCCGGCCGCTGGCGCCGCCGTCGCGGCCCTTGACGATGCCCACCACGCCCGTCTTGCCCAGGCCGCGGTGGATCGGAATCCCCCATTCGGTGAGCTTTTGGGCCACCACGTCAGCGGTGCGCACCTCTTCGAAGCACAGCTCGGGATGCGCGTGAATGTCCTTGCGCACCGCGGCAATGCTGGCCGCCTGCGTGACGATGGAATCAATTACGTTCATGATATGTATCCTTACGATCTCACAGTCTAGCCCGTCAGCAAGCCACGTGCCAACCCGGGTTTATCACCAGTCCACACCATGATTTCGCCCCACGCCCTCGAACTTGCGCAAACCCTGGTGCGCATGAACACCGTCAGCCACAACTCCAATCTGGAGCTGATCCACTTCATCCGCGACCACCTGGCCAGGCTGGGGGTGAAGAGCCGCCTGACCTTCAACGACGACAAGACCAAGGCCAACCTGTTCGCCACGCTGGGCGAGGGCAAACCGGCCGGCATCATCCTGTCGGGCCACACCGACACCGTTCCATGGGACGGCCAGGACTGGACCATGGACCCGCTGAGCGCGCTGATCAAGGACGGTCCCGAAGGCCCGAGCCTGTATGGCCGTGGCAGCGCCGACATGAAGGCGTTCATCGGCATCGCCGTGTCGCAGGCCGAGCAGTTCTTGAACAGCAACGCACCCTTTGCCGTGCACCTGGCCTTCAGCTACGAGGAAGAGATCGGCTGCTTTGGCGTGAAGGAGCTCATCGCCGACCTGCGCGACGCGAACATCCGGCCCCTGGCCTGCATCGTGGGCGAGCCCACCAGCATGGTGCCCGCCATTGCCCACAAGGGCGTGTACCGCTACAAGTGCTGCGTGCGCGGCAAGGAGGCGCACTCCTCGCTCACGCCCCACTCGGTCAACGCCATCGAGATGGCGGCCCGCGTGGTCAGCCGCCTGCGCGACATGGGTGAGGGATTCGAGCGCGAGGAGCCCCGCTTCGAAGGCTTCGATGTGCCGTTCTCGACCACCAGCGTGGGGCAGTTCCACGGCGGCATCGCCGACAACGTGGTGCCGCGCGACGCCGAGTTCCGCTACGAATTCCGCGACCTGCCCACAGCCAACGCCGCGCAGATGCAGTCCGAGGTGGTGGCGTACGCCAAGTCGCTGGAGCCGCGCATGAAACAGGTGGCGCCCGCGGCCGGCTTCTCGTTCGAAACCATCTGCGAGATCCCGAGCTTCCTGGGCAGCAAGGACGACCCCGTCACGCGCCTGGCGCAGACCCTGTCGGGCGAGAAGAGCACCACCCTCGTGGCCTTCGGCACCGAGGCTGGCCTGTTCAAGAACGCCGGCATCTCCACCGTGGTCTGCGGCCCCGGCAGCATCCAGCAGGCGCACCAGCCCGACGAGTACGTGAGCCTCGAACAGCTCGGCCGCTGCGAGGCCTTCATGCAAGGGCTGGCGCGCACTACGTCGATCGACTAGTCAAATCCCGTGAAGCCTTACTTTCAAAAATACACAACCGTTCACGCTGAGCCTGTCGAAGCGCCGCGCAGGGCTTCGACAAGCTCAGCCCGAACGGTCGTGGGCATTGGATGATGGGACGCGAACCCGCGCGTCCATCCGGGCTCAAGTCCTCACACGTCCGTCGCCGGTCAGCATCGACATCTCCACGAACTTCGACGCCGCATGGCTGGTGGCGCTGAAGGCCACCGGAAAGCCCGAGATCGTCTGGTTGCCGATGGCTTCGGTGCCGGTGATGAAGCTCTCGCGCGTGAGGCCCTTGCCGCCGGCCTGCGCCTGGCGCAGGCCTTCGGAGAACACGCGGGCGGCCAGGTAGCCCTCCATGCTGGAGTAGTTGGCCTGCACCTTGTCGCCGCCCTTCTTGATCGCCTCCAGGAACTCGCGCGTGATCTGGCGCGAGGGCTGGTAGGGCGAAGGCACGACCTGCGAGACGACCACGCCAGCGCCGTCCTTGCCCAGCTCGTCGGCCAGGGCCTGCGTGCCCACGAACGACACGTTGTAGAACGTGCCGCCGAACCCCGCCTTGCGCGCCGAGCGCACGAAGGCCGCGCTGCCCGCATAGGCCGCGATCTGCACCACGGCGTCGGGCTTGGCGGCCATGAGCTTGTCGGTGGCGGCTTTGACCTCCACCGAGTTGCGCTCCACCGTGGCCGTGGCGACGGGGGCCAGCTTCAGATCAGCCAGCGCGCGGGTCACGCCGTCGAGCCCCGCCTTGCCGTAGGCATCGTTCTGGTAGAACACCGCGATCTTCTTGAGGCCCAGGTTGGTGAGCTGGCGCACGATGAGCGCGGTCTCGTCGTAGTACGAGGCGCGCACATGGAAGATGAGCCGGTTGAACGGCTGGCGCAGCGCCTCGGCCCCGGTGAACGGGCCGAAGAACGGCAGCCTGGCCTGCGTGAACAGCGGCAGCGCGGCCAGGCTGGTGGGCGTGCCGATGTAGCCGAACAGCGCGAACACGTCGTCGGCGATGAACTTCTTCGTGTTCTCCGCGCAGCGCTCGGGCTCATAGCCGTCGTCCAGCGTGCGAATCTCGACCAGCCGCTTGCCCACCCCACCCTGGGCATTGAACTGGTCGAAAAAGAGCTTGGCGCCCTGGTTGAACTGCACGCCCAGCTGCGCGGCCGGGCCGGTGAATGCGGCCGACTGACCCAGTACGATGCGGGCTTCGCCCTGGGCCTGCGCGGTGTGGAAACCGCCGAGCGCGACCGCGCCCAGACCGATGGAAAGCTGTCTGCGCCCCAATGCCTTTGGCTTCATGGTGAAATCCCTCTTCCTGTCAACACAACGAGGTTGACACCTCGGCGCTGCCGGCAAGAACCTGCGCACAGGTCCCCGGCAGTCTGCGGTGAAGCGGCGGGCTTTTTGTTGGATATTGGTTCGATATGCACGCCGCTTCCTACGAAGTTTAACGATCGCCCCACCCATGTCCACGCCTTCTGCCGCCATTTCCCTCCCTTCTGGCCCGATCCAGGTGCGCGGTGCCTGCCCGCACGACTGTCCGGATACCTGCGCCCTGATCACCACCGTGGACGACAACGGCGTGGCCACCCGCGTGCAGGGCAACCCCGACCACCCGCACACCGACGGCGTGCTCTGCGCCAAGGTGAGCAAGTACACCGAACGCAGCTACCACCCCGAGCGCGTGCTCACACCGCTCAAGCGCACGGGCCCCAAAGGCCCGGGCGGCAGCGGCCAGTTCGCACCCGTCAGCTGGGACGAGGCCCTGGACGACATCGCGCAGCGCCTGCAGTCCATCGCCGCCCGCGCGCCCGAGGCCATCCTGCCCTACAGCTACGCCGGCACCATGGGCATGGTGCAGGGCGAGAGCATGGACCGGCGCTTCTTCCACCAGCTGGGGGCATCGCTGCTGGACCGCACCATCTGCGCATCGGCGGGCGCTGAGGCGCTGACGCAGACCCTGGGCGGCAAGGTGGGCATGAAGGTGGAGTTCTTCGCCGAATCACAGCTCATCCTGATCTGGGGCAGCAACTCCATCGGCAGCAACCTGCATTTTTGGCGCTACGCGCAGCAGGCCAAGAGGAATGGCGCCCGGCTGGTGTGCATCGACCCGCGCAAGAGCGAGACGGCCGACAAGTGCCACGAGCACATCGCCCTGCGCCCGGGCACCGATGCCGCGCTGGCCCTGGCGCTGATGCACGAGCTGATCGCCCACGACTGGCTGGACCACGACTACATCGCGCGCCACACGCTGGGCTGGGACCCGCTGCGCGAGCGCGCCCTGCAGTGGCCGCCCGAGCGCGCGGCCGAAGTCTGCGGCATTCCGGTCGAGCAGATCCGCCAGCTGGCCCGCGACTACGGCACCACCCAGCCCGCCGCCATCCGCCTGAACTACGGCATGCAGCGCGTGCGCGGCGGCGGCAACGCCGTGCGCGCCGTGGCCTGCCTGCCCGCCCTCACCGGCGCCTGGCGCCACCGCGCTGGCGGCTTGCTGCTGTCGAGCTCGGGCCAGTTCCCGGCGCAGCGCGCGGTGCTGCAGCGGCCCGACCTGATGCCCCAGGCGGCCGCAGGGCGCGTGCCGCGCACCATCAACATGACGACCATCGGCGACGACCTGCTGCGCGAGGCATCGCCCGCCTTCGGCCCGAAGGTCGAGGCCGTGGTGGTCTACAACAGCAACCCCGTGGCCGTGGCCCCGGACTCGGGCAAGGTAGTGCGCGGGTTTGCGCGCGAAGACCTTTTCACCGTGGTGCTGGAGCACTTCCAGACCGACACCACCGACTACGCGGACTACATCCTGCCCGCCACCACACAGCTCGAACACTGGGACGTGCACCTGTCGTACGGCCACACCGACGTGGTGCTCAACCGCCCCGCGATTGCGCCGCTGGGCGCAGCCCGCAGCAACGCCCAGATCTTCCGCGACCTGGCCGCGCGCATGGGCTTTGCCGACCCCTGCTTTGCCGACACCGACGAGGCACTGTGCCGCCAGGCCTTCGGCGATGCGGTGGACTACGCGCTGCTCGAATCCCAGGGCTTTGCCACGGTGGCCATTCCCGATGCGCTGTTTGCCGAAGGCAACTTCCCGTCACCGTCGGGCAAGTGCGAGTTCTACAGCGCCCGCCTCGCCGCCCAGGGCCTGGACGGCCTGCCCGACCACCTGCCCAACTACGAGCTGCAGGGCACCGACGCACGCTACCCCCTGGCCATGATCTCGCCGCCCGCGCGCAACTTCTTGAACTCCACCTTCGTGAACGTGACGAGCCTGCGCAACATCGAAGGCCGCCCGATCCTGGAGATCCACCCCGACGACGCCGAAGCCCGCGGCATCGCCAACGACGCCGTGGTGCGCGTGTTCAACGACCGCGGCAGCTACCAGTGCCACGCCACCGTCTCGCGCCGCGCCCGCCCCGGCGTGGTCAACGGCCTGGGCATCTGGTGGCGCAAGCTGGGGCTCGATGGGACGAACGTGAACGAGGTGACGAGCCAGGCACTGACGGACCTGGGGCGGGCGCCGACGTTTTATGACTGCCTGGTGGAGGTGGAGGCTTGCGCAGCCAGTGAATCCGCACTGCCTCACTGAACCGCAAACCGCTTCAACGATTGTTGAGCGGCTGGCGGCTCACGCTTTACCGTCTTTGCTGGTTTTGCTGGCCTTGGCCTTCGACGGGGCGGCAGTGGTCCTGGGCTTGCGCGCAGTGGCTTGCACGGTTGGCTGCGCCATGGCAGACAGTTGCCGCAGTTCGCGGCGCAGTTCCTGCTGCAGGTCTTCTTCCGTCGGTACATGAAACTGATAGCGGCTCGCAAAAATATTGCGCGCTTGTTGCTCCCCCAAGGTGTACTTCACCACGGCATCGTTCTTGTCGGGGCAAAGGATCAAGCCTAGCGTGGGGTTGTCCCCCTCGGTCCGCCGCTCTTGATCGAAGTAGTTCACGTAGAACTGCAGCTGGCCCAGGTCGCCGTGGGTGAGCTTTCCCACCTTCAGGTCGATCAACACGTAGCACTTCAGTACCGTGTGATAGAACACCAGATCGATGTAGAAATGGTCGCCGTCGACGGTGATGCGCTCTTGCCGTGAGACAAAGGCAAAGCCCTTGCCCAGCTCCAACAAAAAGGTCTGCAGGTTGTTGATCAGCGCCTGCTCCAGCTTGGACTCCACCAGACGCGGCGACTCCGGCAGGCTGAGGAACTCCAGCACCATCGGGTCTTTCAGCACGTCAATCGGCTGGCTGACCTCCTGGCCCTCCGTTGCCAAGCGCATCAGCCCTTGCTTGTCGCGGCTTTTTGCCAGGCGATCAAACAGCAGCGTATTGATCTGCCGCTCCAACTCGCGGGCCGACCAGGCGTGGCGGATGGCTTCGATCTCGTAGAAGGCACGTGCTTCGGCGCGGTCTACACGCAGCAAGGTGCGGTAGTGCGTCCAGGCCAGGTTGGGGTGCAGCGCGCCGGGCGTCCAAGGGGCAGTTTCTCCACGCGGTGCGTGGAGCTTTGCAATCGCACTGGTTTCTCCACGCACTGCGTGGAGAAAGTCGTCCTTCTCCATCAAGCTGGGGTACGCCAGGTAAAACTGCTTCATGTAAAACAGACTCTGGGCCGACCATCCCTTGCCGTAAGCCGCCGTCAGTTGCGCAGACAGCTGGACCACCAACTGCCGCCCATAGTCGGCACGCCGCTTGCCGCGTTGCTCCTCTTCCACCATTTCACGCCCGATAAGCCAGTTGGCCATCACTTGCGTGGTGTTCACGGTTCTCGCAACGTGAGCACGGGCAGCGTCAAGAATTTCACAGACCCGTCCGTACAGCGGAACAGCCACCGCCACCTCTTTGCCTGCTGCAGCCTTACGCGTCATACGCCATCCTCCCCAGCCACATTGGCACACGCACCCGTCACATCCCAGCAAGCACTAGAGCGCATCGCCGCCATTCCTACAGTCGCCAGAGCCGGAGCTGATGGTCGCAAAAATTTCGGTGCTGCCTGCCACGACAACAGCCAGGCGATGTTTTGTTTGTGGCACGGGGTGGGGAGTGAAAGCAAGGTGGTTCTCGTTGCAGTTCGGCCTGGAATTATGGGGTGTTCCGCCCGTTGCGCTTCACGCCCATTGGCCTTTGAAAACGGCGTGCGCGAGATGGACAGCCAGGCACAGGAGCGGCCGGGAAATGCGAAGCTCTGCAACCGCCTGACGAAAACCCTGTGGCAACGGTGTGCCCGAGCCGGACGAACTCCGCACGCCAGAGCAGCCTTGCAAGCTCACATTTTGATAGCTGCTTGCGCTTACCCTATAAGCGGTCGCAGCTATTTATCTTCAAAGATCTACCGATCAATGTGCTGGCTGGGCGCCAACGCGGCCCGCCTCACCCGCATCGTCGACAGTCAACGCCAGAAAGTGATGCACCACAGGCCGCCCAGGCCCCTGGTGAAACCGCAGCGCCTCCGCCTGCAGGTCTGCATCCGCCTTGGACACGCGGTGGTGCTGGCGCAGGTGCTCCGCCCAGGACTCGACCAGGAACCACTCGATCACGCGGCCCGGCTCGCCGGTGTGTTCGGCCACGCCCCAGGCGTAGGCGCCGTCGCGGCGGCGTTCCTGGGACAGGTGCTGCATGGCCTGCAGGAACGCGGGCAGGTCGGGCTTGGCGATGCGGTATTCGATCTGCACCATCACCGGGCCCCGGTCGTGCGCGACGGGCTGGGCCATCAGGGGCTCGGGCCAGTGGTTGGAGGGCTGCAGGTCGGCCTCGCCGGTGGGCAGCTTCACGCGGTGAAAGATGAGCGACGCCACCACCAGCCCGGCCGCGCCCAGCAGCAGCGTGACCGGCAAGCCGGCCTGCCCCGCGATGAGGCCCCAGCCCAGGCTGCCGGCGGCCATCGCGCCGTTAAAGACCATGAGGTAGATGGCCAGGCCGCGGCCGCGCACCCAGTTGGGCAGCACGGCCTGGGCCACGCCGTTGAGGGTGGTCAGCGCGATGATCCAGCCCAGGCCCAGCACCAGCATCAGCGCCACGGCGGCCCACTGGGGCGGGGCCACGGTCAGCACGCCCATGACGGCGGCGGTGAGCAGGGATGCCAGCAGCACCAGGCCATCGGTGTCGAGCCGCTGGCGCAAGCGGGGCAGCAGCACAGCGCCCAGGATGGCGCCAGCGCCCACGGCACCCAGCATCACGCCGTAAAAGCCTGCCGAGCCGCCCAGCATGCGGCGCGCCACCAGCGGCAGCAGCGCCCAGACGGAGCTGGCGAACAGGAAGAACACGGCCGCGCGCAGCAGCACCACATGCAGTTCGCGGCTGGCGCGGGCGTAGCGCACGCCGGCGCGGAAGGCGCCGAAGAACTGCTCGTTCAGGCCTGACGCCTCGGCCTTCGGGCGCTTCCACCACAGCAGCGCGGCGATCACGAATACATAGCTCAGCACGTCCAGGCCGTAGGCCATGGCCGCGCCGAAGCTGGCCAGCAGCAGGCCGCCCGCCGCCGGGCCGATGGCGCGTGCGATGTTGATGCCCAGCGAGTTGAGCGCCACGGCGCTCTTGAGTTCGCTGCGCGGCACCAGTTCGGGCACGATGGACTGCCACGTGGGGCCCATGAGCGCGGCACCGATGCCGCCCACGAAGGTCAGCGCCACCAGCCACTCCACCGTCAGCGCGTGGGTGTTGGCCAGGATGAGCAGCGTGCCGCTGACGGCCGCCAGCAGCACCTGCACGCCGATGAGGAAGCGGCGGCGGTCCAGGATGTCCGACAGCACGCCCGCAGGGATGGCAAGCAGAAAGACGGGCAGCGTAGCGGCGGTCTGGATCAGCGCGACCGCGGTGGGGCTGGACGAGAGCTCGGTCACCATCCAGGCGCTGGCGACGTCGCGCATGAAGCTGCCGATGTTGCCCAGTACGGTGGCGGCCCAGAGCACCGCGAAGACGGGGATGGCCAGGGGAGCGAAGCTGCCGGATGCCGCGGGCGCTGTGGAGCCCTTGGGCGCTGCAGCAGCGGGGGTATGGTGGTGGTGATGATCGTGTTGGTTATCCGGCATGGCGGCCTCCGAGGTCGTGCCAGGCGACGAGCAGCATGCCACCCACCAGGCCCCAGTGTTCAAAAAATGCGTTGGCGCTGCGCTGCCGATCGGCGGGCGGCGCGGCCCAGAAGCGGTCTGCCAGCAAAGCGGCGAGCACGGTGAAGCCCGCCAGGGCCAATGCCCCGAGCCAGCGGTACCAGCCCGACAGGATGAGCGCCGAGGCCGAAAGCTGCAGCACCAGCGTGGCGGCCGCGATGGGCGCGGCGGGCGCGAGGCCGAGCGAGCGCACTTCGGCCACGGCGCCGGCAAAGTCGCGGGCCTTGCCGATGCCGCCCTGCAGGTAGGCGGCGCACAGGCACAGCAGCGCCAGCGTCTGCACCCAGGGCGCGGTGGCGGCAGTTTGCAATGCGTGCTGCACCGTCACACCGCCCAGCAGGCGCAGCCCAGCGCACCCCAAAAGCCCTGCAGGTCGGACACCGGCAGCTTGCTGCTCCAAGCCGTGGCGTGGGCGTGGCCGTGCAGGTTGCAGTTGCTGGCGCAACCGCAGTTCGCGGCCGCGTTGCGCAGCACGGCCTGCAGTGGCGCGCCGTCCGGCCCTCCCTGGGCGCCCCAGGCGCCCCAGGCGCCCCAGGCGCCGTAGCCGCCGAAGGTGCGCACGGGCGACCAGTCGGGCATGGCGGGCGGCGGGGCCGCGTCGTCGAAGCGCGCGAAGTCGCCCACTCCATAGACCACCTTGCCGCCCACCACGGTGAGCAGGGCCGTGGTGTCGGCGATGTCGGACTCGGGGCAGGCAAAGAAGTCGCGGTCGGGCACGACCAAGTCGGCCAGCTGGCCCGCTTCGATGCGGCCCTTCTTGCCCTGCTCGTTGCTGAACCAGGTGACGTTCTCGGTCCACATGCGCAGGGCCTGGTCGCGGGTGAGGCAGTTGCGCTGCGGGGTGAGCTGCAGGCCGCCCACCGTCTTGCCGGTGACGAGCCAGGACAGCGACACCCAGGGGTTGTAGCTGGCCACGCGGGTGGCGTCGGTGCCGGCGGACACGTTGACGCCCTTCTCCAGCATGCGCTTGACCGGGGGCGTGGCCTCTGCCGCCTCGGCGCCATAGCGCCCCACGAAGTACTCGCCCTGGTAGGCCATGCGGTGCTGCACGGCCACGCCGCCGCCGAGGGCGGCGATGCGGTCGATGGACTTTTCCGAGATGGTCTCGGCGTGGTCGAAGAACCAGTTCAGGCCGGCCAGCGGTGTGTCCTGGTTGACCTTTTCGAACACGTTGAGCGCGCGCTCGATGGTCTCGTCATACGTGGCGTGCATGCGCCAGGGCCAGCGGTTCTGCGCGAGGATGCGCACCACCTCTTCCAGCTCGCCTTCCATGCCGGGCGCGAGCTCGGGCTGGGGCTGGCGGAAGTCCTCGAAGTCGGCGGCGGAGAACACGAGCATCTCGCCCGCACCGTTGTGGCGGAAGTAGTCCGTGCCCTGCTTGTACTGCGAGGTGGCCGTCCAGTTCAGGAAGTCTTCCTTCTCGTGCTGCGGCTTTTGCGTGAACAGGTTGTAGGCCAGGCGGATGGTGAGCTGATCAGCATCGGCCAGCTCCTGGATCACGTCGTAGTCATCCGGGTAGTTCTGCATGCCGCCGCCCGCATCGATGGCGCCGGTCACGCCCAGGCGGTTGAGCTCGCGCATGAAGTGGCGCGTAGAGTTGACCTGGTAGTCGTGCGGCAGCTTGGGGCCCTTGGCCAGCGTGGCATACAGGATGGCCGCATTGGGCTTGGCCAGCAGCAGACCCGTGGGGTTGCCCGCGCTGTCGCGCACGATCTCGCCGCCGGGTGGCGCGGGCGTGTCCTTGCCGTAGCCCACGGCGCGCAGCGCGGCGCCGTTGAGCAGCGCGCGGTCGTACAAATGCAGGATGAACACGGGCGTATCGGGCGCCACGGCGTTCAGCTCGGCCAGCGTGGGCAGGCGCTTTTCCACAAACTGGTGCTCGGTGAAGCCGCCCACCACGCGCACCCACTGCGGCGCGGGCGTCACCGCCACCTGGGCTTTGAGCATGGCCATGGCATCGGCCAGGCTGCGCACCCCGTCCCACCGCAGCTCCATGTTGAAGTTGAGGCCGCCGCGGATGATGTGCAGGTGGTTGTCGATGAGCCCCGGCAGCACGCTGCGCCCGCCCAGGTCGATGACCCGCGTGCCCGCACCGGCCAGCGCCATCACCTCGCGGTCATCACCCACCTTGGTGAAGCGCCCTTGCGCGATGGCGACCGCACTGGCCGTGGGGTTGGCGCGGTCCAGCGTGGTGAAGCGGCCGTTGCGCAGGATGAGGTCGGGAGTGGTGGCAGGTTGGTTCATGTCTTGGGGCTCAGAGAATTTCAGCAATGGCAGAGCGCAAAAAGGGTGCAGTGGCCGTAGCGAGCGGCCCTGGCCTGCATCGAGGACCGCAGCCGTACAAGCGTACGGCGAGAACCGCAGGTGCGGGATCGGGTCGCGCAGTAGGCCAATGCACCCCTTTTTTAGGATTCTTGGGCGTTGAACATGGTCTTGGCGTAGGTGATGCCCAGGCCGTAGCCGCCGCCGAACTTCTTGGCGATACCCGTCGTCATGTCGTACGTCTCGCCCCGCGCCCAGTCGCGCTGCAGCTCCAGCAGGTACTGCAGGGCCGTGATGGGCCGCGCGCCGGCCTGCACCATGCGCTCCATGGCGCGGTTGTGGGCTTCCACGGAGATGTCGCCACTGGCGTCGGCGATCACATACACCTCGAAGCCCTGGTCCAGCGCCGACAGCGCCGGGCCCACGATGCACACGCTGGTCCACAGGCCGGCCAGCACGATGCGCGGCTTGCCGATGGCGTTGACACGGGCGATCACGGCCTCGTCCTCCCAGGTGTTCATGGAGGTGCGGTCCAGCAGCGCCTGACCCGGGAACGGTGCGGTCACTTCTTCGAACATGGGGCCGCTGAAGCTCTTCTCAGCCACCGTGGTGAGGATGGTGTCCACGCCAAACCCGGCGGCTGCACTGGCCACCAGGCCGGCGTTGGAGCGCAGCGTGATCGCGTCGATGGAGTGCGTGGCAAAGGCCATCTGCGACTGGAAGTCGATCATGACCAGGGTGTGGTCGCCGGCGTTCAGCAGCGTGGCGCCGGGCTTGGCGTAGGCGACGGGGCGGGCGGCGTTGGCGCTGGCAGTCGTGGTCGTGGTCGTGGTCGTGTTGGCGTGGGTCATGGTGAACTCCCTGGAAATTGAAGATGAGGTGCGTCGAGAAGAAGAACAAACAAAAAAACGAGACAAGGCAATGCGGCGGGCCGGGGCGCAAGGGATGGGCGGCATCGCCCACCCCGCTCCTCAGCGGCGCCCCATCCGCTCAGTGCGGCATCGTGGGCAGCTCGTTGGGCCGCAGGTCGAACACCAGCACCTCGGCGCCTTCGCCATGGGCAAAGCGCAGGGCCCCGGCGTCGCGGATGCGGGCACCGTCGCCTTCGGACAGCCGCTCGCCGTTCACCTCCAGGCTGCCGCGGGCCACGTGCACATACACGTTGCGGCCCGGGCCCACGTCCAGATCGGCCGCTTCTTCGCTGCCGTCGAACAAGCCGGCGTACACCCGGGCGTCCTGGTGCACGGCCAGCGATCCGTCGGCCCCTTCGGGCGAGATGATCTGGCGCAGGCGGCCGCGCTTGTCGGCCTCGCTGAAGTGCACCTGCTGGTAGCGGGGTGCGGCGCCGCGGGCACCGGGCACGATCCAGATCTGCAGGAAGTGCACGGGCTCAACGCCCGAGTGGTTGAACTCGCTGTGGCGCACGCCGGTGCCGGCGCTCATCATCTGCACGTCGCCGGGGCGGATGACCGAGCCGGTGCCCATGGAGTCCTTGTGCTCCAGCGCGCCTTCCAGCACGTACGAGAAGATTTCCATGTCGCGGTGCGGGTGGGTGCCGAAGCCCTTGCCGGGAGCCACGCGGTCGTCGTTGATGACCAGCAGGTCGGAAAAACCTTGCTGATTGGCGTCGTGGTAGTGGCCGAACGAGAAGGTGTGGCGCGAATGGAGCCAGCCGTGGTTGGCGTTGCCGCGGTGTTGGGCTTTGCGGATGTCGAGCATGGTGTCTTCCTTTCGATGTCTGTCGATGAATTTCACACTGGGCGCACGGTTTGAAATCTGCTGGATTTCATGGGGCATCAGTGCTGCGATGGATGAAGTATCCGGCGCATGGCAGGGCATCAGGTTGAAAGGTTTGGCCATCCATCATCGATAATTTCGATGATCGAAATTCCGGGCCTTTTGCCATGCTGAAACTCTCCCTCGAAGCCATCGAACTGGTGGATGCGATTGCCCGCTACGGCTCGTTCGCGGGCGCCTCGGAGCGGCTGCACAAGGTGCCGTCCACCATCTCCTATGCCGTGGGCAAGCTCGAGGAGCAACTGGGCTTGGCCCTGTTCACGCGCAACGGGCCGCGCGTGGCGCTCACGCCCGCGGGGCACGAGCTGCTCAAGGAGGGCCGCTGGCTGCTGGCCTCAGCGCGGCAGCTCGAATCGCGCCTGCGGCAGATCGCCACGGGGTTCGAGTCCGAGCTGCGGCTGGTGCACGACTCGCTGATACCCACCAGCGCGTTCAACGACGACATCGCGGCCTTTGAGGGGCTGGACTGCGGCACGCGCCTGCGCATCGGCTGCGAGGCGCTGACGGGCACCTGGGAGGCGCTGCGCGACGGGCGCGCCGACATCATCGTGGCGGCGGGCGAAGGCCCCGCCGGCGGCGGCTACAAGGCCGTGGCGGTGGGCAGCCTGGACTTCGTGTTCTGCGTGACCGCGTCGCACCCGCTGGCGCGCATGGGCCGGCCGCTCACGCGCAGCGACCTGCTGGAGCACACGGCCGTGGTGGTGGGCGACGGGGCGCGCACGCTGTCGGACCGCACGGTGGGCCTGCTGTCGGGCCAGCGGCGCATCACCGTGCCGTCGATGCAGGCCAAGATCGCCTGCCAGGCCGCCGGGCTGGGCCACGGCTTCGTGCCGCGCGCCTGCGTGCGGGTGGAGCTGGAAAACGGCATCCTGGTGGAGGTGCCGGTGGAGGAGCCCCGGGCCGATGAGACCTTCTGGCTGGCCTGGAAGCCCGAGCACCGGGGCGAGGCGCTCAAGTGGTGGTGCGAGCGGCTGGCACGGCCGCTGCTGCCCGGAATCCTGCCGTACTAGCGGGCCCGGCAGAAGCCGGCACTACACTTTTGATAGCTGCTTGCGCTTGCCAGACAAGCGGTAGGCAGCTTTTTTATCTTGATAATTCAGACTCAGCGCCACTGCTGCGCGAAGAACTGCACCACCTGCGCCTCCAGCACCGCGTGGTAGGCCACGCGGTCGAAGCCCGCCGGGTTGGCGGCGGCGTCGCCCGCGTCGGACGGCAGGCTCTGGCTGGGCTGGGCCATGAAGGCGAAGTGGCCGGCACCCGGCACGGTGTCCGCCCGCGCGGTGGCCAGATTCGCGGCCACCAGCCCGCCGTGGTACTTGCCTGTGAGCACGGCGTCCTGCTCGGCCACGCGCAGCAGCACCGGCACGGTCACGGCTTTGAGGCTCTCGGGGGTGAACACCACGGCCATGGGCGCCAGGGCCACGACGGCGCGGATGCGCGGGTCGGGCGCGGAGACCAGGGCGCCGTCCGGCACCACGTTGGCGGGCGTGGCCGTGTTGGCAGCGGCTGGCTGCAGCGCCTTGGGGCCCTGGGCCAGGCCGCAGAAGCCGGGGTCGTCCTGCACGCTGCGGCAGTGCTGCGCGGCGCGGGCGGGCTCGGCCTGGGCGCCGGCCAGGGCCAGCACGGTGTAGCCGCCGGCCGAGTGGCCCAGTGCGCCGATGCGGCCGGCGGGGATGCGGGGCCCCCACTCAGGGCTGGCCAGCAGCGCGTCGAGCACGCGGCTGACCTGGCGCGGGCGCTCGCCGAAGTAGCGGCCCGAGGTGATCATGGAGCGGTCCTGCCAGTTGTCGCCCGGGTGGCGCACGGCGGCCACGAGGTAGCCCTCCGCCGCCAGGCGCGTGGCCAGGTTGTGGTGCGCGAGCTCATTGCCGCCCGTGCCGTGCGACACCAGGATCAGCCCCTTGAGCGGCTCGGCCGACACGGACGCGCCCAGGCCGACCACCGGGCGCCAGGGGCCCAGCTGCACCACGCCCGCGCTGCGCACGGTGGGGTAGAACAGCGCGACGTTGATCGGCTCGCCACCGGGCACGACCAGGGTGCGCAGGCCGGCGTGCTGGGCCGATGCGGGGCCTGCCAGTGCGACCAGCGCCACGAACGCGGTGGCCGTCACGGGCCGGACATGCCGCGCTGCCCACCGCAGGGCGAGGGAAAGAAGAACAAGGAGGAGGATCACGGTGCGCCTTTCGTCTTGGAGTGCCAGGGGCCGCGACCGTGGAGTGACGGTCGGTGCGGCATGGCGGCACTGTAGGCACCGCGGGCCGGCAGCGGCAGCGGCATGCGACGAAATGCAAGGGCGTGGCGCGAAACGGCAGGCGGCGGGCGCGAGCCGTTCGCGGACGAGCGCTAGGTTGACGGGTTGTTGCCCGTCTGGTGGTTAGGAGGCCGGGCGGCCACCTCGCTGTCGCGCGCCAGGCCAGCCCGGCCCGTGGGCGTCAACCCAGCGCTTTGAGCAGCGCCTGCGCCGCAGGCTCCGACGACGCCGGGTTCTGCCCGGTGATCAGCAGCCCGTCGGTGACGACGTGCGGCTGCCAGTCGGCCTGCTTGGTGTACAGGCCGCCGTGCGACATGAGCATGTTCTCCACCAGGAAGGGCACCACGTCCGTCAGGCCCGCAGCGGCCTCCTCGCCGTTGGTGAAGCCCGTCACGTTCTTGCCGCGCACCAGGGGCGTGCCGTCTGCCGCCTTGACGCCGCGCAGCACGCCGGGCGCGTGGCACACGGCCGCCAGGGGCTTGCCGGCGGCCAGGGTGGCCTCGATGAGGGCGATGGACTGCGTGTCGTACGCCAGGTCCCACAGCGGGCCGTGGCCGCCGGGGTAGAACACGGCGTCGAACCGGGCCGCGTTCACTTCGGACAGCTTCAGGGTGCTGGCCAGGTGCGCCTGGGCGGCGGCATCGCCCTTGAAGCGGCGCGTGGCATCGGTCTGCGCATCGGGGGCATCGCTCTTGGGGTCCAGCGGGGGCTGGCCGCCCTGGGGCGATGCCAGGGTCACCTCGGCCCCCGCATCCTTGAAAACGTAGTACGGGGCGGCGAACTCTTCCAGCCAGAAGCCGGTTTTCTTGCCGGTGTCGCCCAACTCGCTGTGGGACGTGAGAACCATGAGGATGTGGGCCATTGCGATCCCTTTCTGGGGGTGAGTGAAACGTCAAGCCGCCCACCGTACCCGCAATCCGCGCAGATACGCCCTGGCGCGGCGCAGGTTGCGGCGTTGGCTTACAGCGCCGCTTCGAGAATGCGCCGGCTCACGGCGGGCGTGATCTCGCGCTGCTCGCCCAGCGTGAGCATGCCGTGCGCCTCCAGCTGCGCCACCACGGCGCCCACGGTGTCGGCGCCCAGGCCGTAGCCCGACAGGCGCGTGGCGATGCCCATGCTTTCAAAGAAGCCGCGCGTGCGGTCGATGGCGGCGGTGATGCGCTCGTCGTCGGTGCCGGTGGTGATGCACCACACGCGCTCGCCGTACTGCAGCAGCTTGGCGCGCTTCGGGCCCCGGCGCTCGTGCAGCAGCGCGGGCAGCACGATGGCCAGCGTGCGCGCGTGGTCGATGCCATGCAGCGCGGTGAGCTCGTGGCCGATCATGTGCGTGGCCCAGTCCTGCGGCACGCCCGCGCCGATCAGGCCGTTGAGCGCCATGGTGGCCGCCCACATGAGGTTGGCGCGGTCGTCGTACACGGGCTCGGGGGCGGCCAGCAGGCGCGGGCCGATCTCGATAAGAGTCTGCAAAATGCCCTCGGCAAAGCGGTCCTGCACGGGCGCGTTGACCGGGTAGGTGAGGTACTGCTCCACCGTGTGCACGAAGGCATCGACCACGCCATTGGCCAGCTGCTGGGGCGGCAGGGTGTAGGTCTTGGTGGGGTCGAGCACCGAGAACACGGGGTAGGTGTGATTGCTGCCAAAGGCCAGCTTGGCGCCTTTGGCACGGTGCGTGATGACGCCGCCGTTGTTCATCTCGGAGCCCGTGGCGGGCAGCGTGAGCACGGCGCCGAAGGGCAGTGCGGCGGTGACGTTGCGGCCGTGCTTTTCCAGAATGGCCCAGGGGTCGCCGCCGTCGAACTTGACGGCCGCGGCGATGAATTTGACTGCATCGATCACCGAGCCGCCGCCCACCGCGAGCAGGAAGTCGAACCCGCCGCTCTTGATCTGCGCCACGGCCTTCATCGAGGTTTCGTAGCTGGGGTTGGGCTCGATGCCGCTGAAGGTGGCGTGCTGGCGGCTGGCCAGCGCCGTGCGCACCTCGGCCAACGTGCCGGTCTTCTCGGCACTGGCGCCGCCCACGAGGATGAGCACCTTGGCGGAGGCGGGCACGAGCTTGTCCAGGTCGGCGATGCGGCCCTGGCCGAAGGCGATGTGGGTGGGGTTGTGGAAGTCGAAGTTCAGCATGGCAATCCTGGCAGTCCTTGGGTGGGGGGTGCATTGTGTCGCTGGCGTGCCCGGCTTGCCGGTCGCCTTGGCAACAACACGGACAGGCCCGTGGGCACTTCGGGACGGGCCTGCGATGGTGCGCGCGCTGTGGTTACCGCCACCAACCACCAACCGCCAACCACCCAGCGCTCAAGCCCCGCCCTGCCCCGCCCACCCTGACGACCTATCGCACCACCACCAGCACCACGAACCCCACCAGAAACACGATCGCCAGGGCCACCACGCCTGCGGTGCCTGCCGTCAGCACCTTGACGAGCCAGACCCACGCGCCGCCCTGCGCGCCACGGCGGCGCAGGGTGCTCCAGCCCCGCAGCAGCAGGACCAGCGTGACGCACAGGGTGCACAGCAGCATGCCGAAAGCCATGGCCACGCAGTCCAGGCCGAACGTGCCGCAGGCCATGGACTGCCCCAAGCCGCTGGCGACGGCCACCGACGCGCCAAGCCCCACCGCCAGCACGCCCCACCCGGCCCAGACCGCGCCGGGCACGCGAAACGCTGAAGGGGTGACAGGTGCCATGGGGTCAGTCCCTGGCCGGCTGCCAGGGCAGCGCAGGGTCGGTGAAGGCGGGCTGCCACAGGTCGGCATAGACCGGGAACGCCTGCCTGCGGGTCTCGTCGGACTCCAGCTCGACCGATGCATCGTCGAGCCCGCGCACGCTCCAGTCGGCCAGCACGGCGTAGCGGCGCTGCGCGGTGTCGATCAGCACCGTGTGCAGGGCGTGGGTCGTGCAGGCCACGTAACGCCCGCCGGGGCTGACCAGGAAGTAGTCCACATCGCCGGGCTGCAGGGCGGCCAGCGGCAGGGCGCGGCGCAATGCGTCGGTCCATTCGGGCGGGGCGGGTACGGACATGAAAGCGGCGGGTTCCTGGTGGGCGGTGGACTTGTCGCGCGGCACAGGGGGCCCGGCGGTGACCGACTGTAGCGGCAACCGTACGAACATTGCACAAACACCGCACGGCCACCGCACGGCCACCGCACGGAAGGCGCCGGATGCGGCCTTGTGCGCTGGGCACCGGCGCTGCCATGGCACCTGCGGCCAGGGTGGGGGCAGCCGTCTGTACTTACCCTACCCGTGCAGGGCCCGCCGCTCCCGCGGCCGGGCTCTGCAGCCCGGGCGCCGCACTGGCCAGCGACTGCAGCCGCTCGGCCATGAAGTCCCGCAGCGCGCGCACCAGCGGCGTGATCTGGTGGCGGCTGGGCGCCACCAGGTACAGAGGCACGGCTTCGGTCTCAAAGCCCGGGCACAGCGGCACCAGGCGCCCGGCGGCCAGGTCGTCGGCCACGTCGAAGTACGACTTGTAGGCAATGCCCCGCCCCAGCACGGCCCAGCGGCGCACGGCGTCGCCGTCGTTGGCCACGTTGCGGCTGCGCACGCGCACCAGCACCTCCTGGCCCGCCGCGTCCCAGAAACGCCAGCGGTCGTGCACGTCGCTGCCGAGCATGAAGCACAGGCAGGCGTGGTCGGCCAGCGCCTGCGGCGCGTCCGGCGCGCCGTGGGCCTGCACATAGGCCGGCGCGGCGCACAGCACGCGCCGGTGGTCGAGCGCCAGCGGCAACGCCACCAGGCCGGAGTCCTGCGGCTTGCCGTAGCGAAAGGCCGCGTCCACCGGCTCGCTGTAGACATTGGCCACGCGGTCGGACAGCTGCAGGCGGATGTCGACGCCCGGGTGCTCCGACTGGAATGCGTCCAGCCAGGGCAGCAGCACATTGCGCCCCAGGTCGGACGGCGCCGCCAGCTGCAGCGTTCCCTCGAATGCACTGGCCCGCCCGCCCTGCAACTGGCCGCGCACCTGGTGCAGTGCGGCCAGTGCGGGGCGGCAGTGCTCGAGAAACAGCGCGCCCTGCTGCGTGAGCCGCAGGCTGCGGGTGGACCGCACGAAGAGCGCCACGCCCAGCTCGGCCTCCAGGCGCTTGAGGGCGGCGCTGGCCGCTGCGGGCGTGAGGTCGAGCGCCCGCGCGGTGGCCGACAGGCTGCCGCTGTCCACGGTGCGCACGAAGATGTCGAGGTCTTGCAGGCTTTTCATGGGGTCTTGTCTGAGAGGTGGCGGGAGCGACGGCAACCGGTATTTTCAAATTTTCATTGAATATGAATTCAATCGCCTGCCTATTTGCAAACATGCCCACAAACCCGACCATTGCTTCACTCGCTTCACCCCATTGTTTGACCACCCCGGAGTCCTCCCCATGAAAGCCATCGGCTACACCCACCCAGGCCCCATCGACCGCCCCGACGCCCTGCTCGACATCACCTTGCCCGACCCCGTGGCCACCGGCCGCGACCTGCTGGTGGAGGTGCATGCGGTGTCGGTCAACCCCGTGGACACCAAGGTGCGCAACAGCAGCGCACGCAGCGGCGACGGCCCCGACCACAAGGTGCTGGGCTGGGACGCCAGCGGCATCGTGCGCGCGGTGGGCCCGGACGTGACGCTCTTTGCGCCCGGCGACCGCGTCTGGTATGCAGGCTCCATCGCCCGCCCCGGCACCAACAGCGAACTGCACCTGGTGGACGAGCGCATCGTCGGCCACGCCCCGAAGTCGCTGGACTTTGCCGAGGCCGCCGCACTGCCGCTGACCACCATCACCGCGTGGGAGCTGCTGTTCGACCGCCTGGGCGTGGCGCCTGGCAAGCAGCCCACCCACAAGACCCTGCTCATCATCGGCGCGAGCGGCGGCGTGGGCTCCATCCTCACGCAGTTGGCGGCGCGGCTGACGAGCCTGACGGTGATCGGCACCGCATCGCGCCCCGAGACGCAGGCCTGGGTGCGCGACCTGGGCGCCCACCACGTCATCGACCACAGCAAGCCGCTGACGCAGGAGCTGGCGCGCATCGGCCACCCCGCGGTGGACATCATCGTGAGCCTCACACAGACCGACGCGCACTTCGACCAGATCGTGGAGGCCATCGCGCCGCAGGGCCGGTTCGCGCTGATCGACGACCCGGTGTCGCTCGACGTGACGAAATTCAAACGCAAGTCGGTGTCGGTGCACTGGGAGCTGATGTTCACGCGCGCGCTGTTCGGCACCGACGACATGGTCGGCCAGCACCGGCTGCTGACCGAGGTGGCGCAGCTGGTGGACGCAGGACTGATCCGCACGACGCTGGACCAGCGCTTCGGCACCATCAACGCCGAGAACCTCCAGCGCGCGCACGCGCTGATCGAAAGCGGCAAGGCCCGCGGCAAGCTGGTGCTGGAGGGGTGGAACTGACGGGACTTGGCCCGGCAGCGACGGGGGCTGCGCCACCGGACGGGGCGTTTTGGTGCTTGCCACCGATACTGTATTTAAATACAGTATCGGTGGTGCATGAAGAGAACAGAGACATGCACGCCACACACCCAAAAAGGAGCACTCCCATGATCGACCATATGACCTTCCGCGTGACCGACATCGCGCGCGCCAAACAGTTCTACAGCGCCGCCCTGGCGCCCCTGGGCTACAGCCTGTGCTTCGAGGGCAACTACGGCTCCAACATGCTGGGCTTTGCCTACCCCGATGCTTACGAGCCCGACGGCAAGAAGGCCGACGTGTGGTTCATCGACGGCCCCTCGCCCTACGGCGGCGCACCGGCCACCACGGGTTGCCACCTGGCATGGCGCGCGCCCAACCGGTCGCAGGTGGACGCCTTCTACGCCGCAGCCATCGCCGCGGGCGGCAAAGACAACGGAGCCCCTGGCTTGCGCACCGACTACCACGAGCACTACTACGGCGCTTTCGTCATCGACCCCGAAGGCAACAACGTGGAAGCGGTGTGCCACCTGCCGGAGTAGGCGGCAAGACGCCCATGGCTGAAAAGGGCGTGTCTGCGGCCAGTGCATCCGGGGACTGGCTTGGGCGAGCCACCGGGTACGCATCCATTGGGGAATGCGGCGCCGCCTCTCAGAGCGGTCAGTCCAGCTTCACCCCGGCGGCCTTGATGATCTCGCCCCAGCGCTTGGACTCGGCACGTGCCATGGCGCGGAACTGCTCGGGCGTGCCGGGCAGGGCTTCCATGCCGAAGTCGTTCATGCGCTTGACCACGGCGGGGTTGAGCAGGGCCTTGTTCAGGTCGCCGTTGAGGCGCGCCGTGATGGCCGCGGGCAAACCGGCGGGCGCCAGGATGCCCTGGAAGGCGAATACCTCGGTGTTGGGCACACCGGCTTCGGCCAGCGTGGGCACGTCTGGCAGCGCAGCCACGCGCTTGGCCGAGCCGATGGCCAGCGCACGCACCTTGCCCGAGGTGATCACCGGCAGGCCGGCGGCCAGGTCCAGGAACATGCAGGGCACCTGCCCGCCCATCACGTCCTGCAGCGCAGGCGCGGCGCCCCGGTAGGGGATGTGCGTGAGGAAGGTCTTGGTGCGGTTCTTGAACATCTCCATCGCCAGGTGGTGCGGCGAGCCGTTGCCGGGCGATGCGTAGTTGAGCTTGCCAGGGTTGGCGCGCGCGTAGGCCAGGAATTCCTTCACGGTCTTGGCTTCGAACGCGGGGTTGACCACGAGCGCCAGCGGAAAGCGGCTGATGCCGCCCACGTAGGTGAAGTCTTTCTCGGGGTTGAACGGCAGCTTGGTGAACAGGTGCTCGTTGAAAGCCAGCACGGCGTTGTCGGCCGACATGAAGGTGTTGCCGTCGGGCTTGGCCGTGGCCACCATCTGCGCGCCGATGTTGGTGGACGCGCCGGGGCGGTTGTCCACGATGATCTGCTGGCCCAGCGTCTGGCGCATGGCCTCGGCCACGGTGCGCGCCAGCACGTCGGTGCCGCCGCCGGCCGGGTACGGCACGACCCAGCGCAGGGGCTGGTCGGGCCACGCGGACTGCTGGGCTGCGGCCCAGGGAGCGGCGGAGGTGGCGCCTGCGGCGGCCAGGGCGGACAAGAGGGTTCTGCGTTGCATGGGGTTGTCTCCTTGTGGTTACTATTGATTTGATAGCTGCTAGCGCTTGACTATCAAGCGGTAGGGCCTGTTTTTATGGGCACTTTGCACCGGCTGCGGGAGCCTGGGGCTGAACACGAAGTTCGATTGATCGGCCCTGGCTTCCCAGATTCAGCCCGAACGGGTGGGGGGTGGGCTGGCAGGCGCATCCCGAAGGACGCGCGGTGCGCACGGTGCGCCCTGCTGGGCAAGGCCGCTGCACATGCGCCGCTACCGCTGCCGCTACGGATACAGCTACCCATACCAGCAGCCACTGGCTGCGGCGATGGTTGCAGTTGCAGTGGCAGTTGCAGTTGCAGTGGCCGTCGCGGCTCAGGCTTCAGGCGCTGCGACCGTCTGGTCGATGGCGCCGAAGATGCTCGCGCCGTCCTTGCCCTTGACCTCGATGCGGATGGTGTCGCCGAACTTCATGAAGTCGGTGCTGGGCTTGCCGTCCTGGATGGTCTCGATGCAGCGCTTTTCGGCGATGCAGCTGTAGCCCTTGGGCCACTCGGTGCGGCCGCTGGCGTCGGTGACGCCCTTGTTGCTCACGGTGCCGCTGCCGATGATGGAGCCGGCGCGCAGGTTGCGCGTCTTGGCGACGTGGGCGATGAGCTGGCCGAAGTGAAAAGTCATCTCGGGGCCGGCGTCGCACATGCCGACCTTGCGGCCGTTCCAGGTGGACTGCACGGTCAGGTGCACGCGGCCGTGGTCCCAGGTGTCGCCCAGCTCGTCCAGCGTGACGGCCACGGGGCCGAAGGCGGTGGCGGGCTTGCTCTGGAAGAAGCCGAAGCCCTTGGCCAGCTCGGCCGGGATGAGGTTGCGCAGGCTCACGTCGTTGGCGATCATCACCAGGCGGATGCCGTCCAGCGCCTGGTCGGCGTTGGTGCCCATCTTCACGTCGCCGGTGATGACGGCGATCTCGGCCTCGAAGTCGATGCCCATGGCTTCGCTCGGAACCACCACGTCGTCACGCGGGCCGATGAAGTCGTCGCTGCCGCCCTGGTACATCAGCGGGTCGGTGTAGAAGCTCTCCGGCACTTCGGAGTTGCGCGCTTTTCGCACCAGTTCGACGTGGTTGATGTAGGCCGAGCCGTCAGCCCACTGGTACGCACGCGGCAGCGGTGCCATGCACTGGGCGGGGTCGAAGGGGAAGGCGTGGCGCGCGCGGCCGCTGTTGAGCTGGTCGTACAGGTCCTGCAGCTGGGGCGAGAGGAAGCCCCAGTCGTCCAGCACCTGCTGCAGCTTGCTGGCAATGCCGGTCGCATAATGGGCCGTGCCCAGATCGCGGGAGACAACGACCAGTTGGCCGTCGCGCGAGCCGTCTTTGTAGGTAGCAAGTTTCATGGTGGCAGGACCTTTGTCTCAGGGTGGTGGAAGGGTACCCTTAGCGAAATTACGCTTGGGTAAATTGATTTAACTAAACAAAACTAGCGAATTTTAGTGCACATGGACAAAGAACGTGCAGGTATTCAGTCCGTGGAGGTCGGTTTTGCCTTGCTGGAGGGGCTGACCCGCTCGCGCGGGCCGCTGATGCTCAAGGATGTGGCGGCCTCGGCCGGCATGAGCGCGGCCAAGGCGCACCGGTACCTGGTGAGCTTTCAGCGCCTGGGCCTGGTCACGCAGGACAGCCGCACCGCCCGCTACGACCTGGGCCCCGCGGCGCTCAAGCTGGGCCTGGCATCGCTGGCGCGGCTCGACGCGGTGCGGCTGGCGCGCGAACGCATGCCCGCGCTGATGGAAGGCATCGGCCACACGCTGGCGCTGGCGGTGTGGGGCAACCACGGCCCAACCATCGTGCACTGGGAAGAGTCACCCCAGGCCGTGACCGCCAACCTGCGCCTGGGCGACGTGATGCCGCTGCTGTCGTCCGCCACCGGCCGCTGCTTTGCCGCCCACATGGCGCCCGAGGTGGTGGCGCCGCTGCTCAAGGACGAGCTGGCCCGCGCGGTCAAGATGCGCCGCGCCGACCTGCCCGCCACCATGGGCGAGGTGAACACCCTGCTGGCCGACGTGCGCCAGCGTGGCGTGGCCCGCGTGGTCGACACCCTGCTGCCCGGCATCGTGGCGTTCTGCGCGCCAGTGTTCGACGCCGACGGCCACCTGGAGCTGGGCATCACCACGCTGGGCTCCATCGCCACCTTCGACCCCGAGTGGGGCGGCGCCATCGACGCGCCCCTGCGCGCGGCCGCGGCCCAGCTGTCGAGCGACCTGGGCGCGGGCAGCGCCTGATTCACCCCCGGCTCCGCGACACACTGCATGCCCCGGCGCGCCCTGGTCCTCATCACCGCCCTGGTACTGGCCCTGCACTGGCTGGTGCTGCACGGCGTGCCCCTGGCGTGGGACAGCCCCCAGCCGCCCGCGGCGGGGCCTGTCTTCAGCACCCGCAGCGTGCCGGCGCCGCCGCCCGCACCGGCCGCTGCCCCTGAGCCCACGTCCGTCGCAGTGGCGGCCCCCATGGCCCCCGCCGCGCCCCCGCCCAAGCCCCCGGCGCGCGCCAAGAAACCCGCACAGCCAGCCCCCGCCGCCCCCGCCTCCCCCGCGGAAGACTCGCTGGCAGTGGCGCCCGAGGCACCCGTGCAGGTGGCGGCCGCCGATGCCGGCGCGCCTGCACCCACGTCAGAGCCGCCTGCGGCCAGCACCGCAGTGCCAGACCCTGCGCCCGCTGCGTCGGCGCCCCAGGCCGAAGCCCCCCCGCCCGTGGCCTCGGCACCGCCCGCCGAAGCACCCAACCCCACCGCTGCCGGGACCGAGATTGCGCCCCCTGGCTCCGGCACGGGGCGCGAGGCCGCGACACCGCCGCCGCCCGTGCGCATTCCGGCCCCCACCCGGCTGGCCTTCGACGTGAGCGGGCAGGCCAAGAAGTTCGCGTACAGCGCCCGCGCCGAGCTGCTGTGGCAGCACGACGGCAGCCGCTACGAGGCGCGCCAGGAGGTCAGCGCCTTCCTGGTGGGCAGCCGCACCCAGCGCAGCGTGGGCGCCATCACCGCCCAGGGCCTGCTGCCCGAGAAGTTTTCCGACAAGTCCCGCAGCGAACAGGCCGCGCATTTCGACCATGCCAAGGGCCGCGTGACCTTCAGCGCCAACACGCCCGAGGCCGCCGTGGGCCCGGGCGCGCAGGACCGGTTGAGCCTGTTCATCCAGCTGGGCGCCATGCTGGCGGCTGACCCGGGCCGGTTCACGCCCGGCACGCAGGTCACGCTCACCACGGTGAGCGCCCGCACCGCCGACCGCTGGACCTTCACGGTCGAAGGTCCCGAAACCCTGGACCTGCCCGCCGGCCCCACCCCCGCACTGAAGCTGCTGCGCCTGCCCCGCAAGGACTACGACCAGAAAGCCGAGCTGTGGGTGGCGCCCGGCCTCAACTACCTGCCGGTGCGCATCAAGCTGACCCAGGCGAACGGCGACTTCGCCGACCTGCTGCTGCGCAGCAGCAGCGCGCCCTGACGAGACCCGTCCCAGCGCGCCCCACGCACAGCGGGCCGCCATGGGCCACAGGCGGCCGCACAGGCGCCCCGCATGCCTGCCCATCCACCCACCGCCAGCGTCCGCCACGGCCTACGCGCCAAAGGTGTTGCGTCCTCGCGCCACTGGCCGGGCGGGGCGGTAAAAAAGACCCACCAGCCCGGAGAGGCCGGTTTTTCGTGAAATACTGGACCGCAGTTCAGGTGCCATACCGGGGCGGGCTTCCCCTGATAACCGGGGCGCGGCGCAAGGCGTTACAAGCTTGCCAGCGCTCCACCGAAGCCGCCCTGGGCCTTGAACTCTGCGAACCCGCTGTCATCTGACTTTTATATCGACAAGGGGAACACGATGCACATGCTCTACGACTCAGAATCCTTCGTGGTGGTCCACATGCTGCCCGACGCCGTGGAGAAAAGCACCGGCCCGGTGCTCAACGACACTGCACCCGCCCTTCCCCAGCTCGCCCGCCACGGTTTCGAGATCGTGGACAAGCGGTCCGGCAAAGAGGTGTACCTGGACGGCTCGTGGGCCGAAATGTTCCAGGAACAGATCCTGGCGTGGCAGCGCGACACCCCCACCCAGGAAGAAGTGGAAGACGCGCTCGACCGCTATGCGGGCCTGGCGCAAAACCCGGTGGTGGTGCACTAGCTCTCCCTTGAGGCGCTGCGCGCCTTCCCCCGGAGGGGATGCACCCGGTGGCCCGGCAAAGCCGGTTCCACGGATACGCTGGCGTTGGGGCAGCGCGCGCTCAAAGCTTGGTCGGCTTCTCCTCGGACGGATAGATCCGCCGGTACAACGGGTCCACCAGCATCAGCACCGCGATCAGCCGGCACACCTGGAACGCAGTGACCACCGGCACACCGAGCTGCAGCACCTTGGCCGTGATGGCCATTTCGGTGATGCCCCCGGGCGATGAGCCCAGCAGCAGCGTGACCCATGGCAGCCCGGTCGCCCAGGCCAGCACCCCGGCAAAGAGGGCGCACACCCCCATCAGCACCAGCGTGCCCAGCGCCACCGACACCATCCACCGCGGCGCGGTGCGCAAGAAGTCGGCCCGAAAGCGCACCCCCAGGCTCACCCCGATCACCAGCTGCGCGGCGTTCACCATCACCTGCGGCACGGCCGACAGGCTGATGCCCGCCATCGTGATACCCATCGACACCAGCATGGCGCCCATGAACCAGGGGTTGGCCCGACCGAGCTTGTCCATCAACAACGCGCCCACGCCCGTGAGCGCGGCCAGCAGCGCCAGGGCGGGCAGGTCGACCACGCGCGCCACCGTGGGCGGCAGCACGTCCAGGCCATGCAGGCCGCTCCACTGCAGCGCAAATGGAATCGTGACGGTGACGATGAGCAGGCGCAGGCTGTGGCTGGCTGCCACCAGGTCGGTGCGGGCGTTCTCGCGCTCGGCCAGCAGCGTCATCTCCGACGCGGCGCCGATGGCCCCAGCGAAGTAGCTGGTGGCGCGCATCATCGGTGCCGGCACGCCATGCATGCGCGGTGCATGCACCCGGTACAGCCAGGCACCGAACAGCCAGCCCAGGAACAGCGCCCACACGATGCCCAGCGCAATGGCCCACCACAGCCCGCCGATCAGCGCCACCACCTGCGGCGTGAAGTACAGGCCCAGCGCCGCGCCGATGGTCCACTGCCCGGCATTGCGCAGCGGCCCCCAGCTCTCCGTCGGCCCGCCGACGATGGACACCACCGACGTGGCCAGCAGCGGGCCGATCATCCAGGGCAGCGGCGTGTGCAAGGCCACGCAGGCGGCGGCCGCGGCCCAGGCCAGCAGCAGCGTGCCCAGCACGCGGGCGGCGAATTTCAAGCGGGGAGGCAGGGGGGACAAAGGGAACAGGGGTGATGACGACACAGTGACGGCACGCGCAAAAAGGCAACGCCGAGTATCGCGCCCCGCCCGCCACCCCAGGTGGCCAGGCCTTACCCGCCCGGCATGGCAGGCATCGCCAAAGACAGGGCGCGGGTCCAACGGCTGAAGCGGGCCTAGGTCCTTGCGGCGCGCGCCAGCAGCGACAACCGCTGCACCAGGGGCTCGAACAGTTCCACCGGCGTGTTGCCGTAGCCCAGCACCAGGCCGTTGTCCTGCGGCTGCGGCCGCATCGCAAAGCCCGACAGCGGCGACGGCGCCATGCCGTGGCTGCGCGCCGCGGCGGCGATGGCCTGGTCCGGGCAGTTGGCCGGCAGGCGCACCAGCAGGTGCATGCCGCAGTGCCCGCCCTCGGTCTGGTGGGGCAGCGCCAGGTGCTGCGCCAGCGCGGCCCGCAGCGCCTGCTGGCGCTCGCGGTACAGGCGGCGCATGCGGCCCAGGTGGCGGCTGAACTGGCCGCTGTCCATGAAATGCGCCATGGCCAGTTGCGCGTGCCGCTGGCCGCCACGCAGCATCTCGGCCAGGGGCACGCGCACAGCGTCCAGCACGGCCGCGGGCAGCACCACGAAGCCCAGGCGCAGCGACGGGAACATCGTCTTGCTGAAGGTGCCCACGTACAGCACCGGCGCGCCATCCACCAGCCCCTGCATGGCGCCGATGGGCTCGCCCGCGTGCCGGAACTCGCTGTCGTAGTCGTCCTCGATGATCCACGCGCCGTGGCGCCGCGCCTGCTCGATGAGCGCCAGCCGCCGCGCCACCGACATCACCGCACCGCCTGGGTACTGGTGCGATGGCGAGGTGTAGACCAGGCGCGGCGTGCGCGCCGCCCAGTCGGACTCGCTCGCCACCAGCCCCTGCGCATCCACCCGCAGCGGCACGGTGCGCAGGTCGCCCGCCTGCAGGGCGGACTTGGCGCCCCGGTAGCCGGGGTCTTCCACCCAGGCCACGTCGCCAGGGTTCGACAGCAGGCGCACGCACAGCGCCAGCGCCTCCTGCGCGCCTTCGGTGATGACCACCTGCTCGGCCGCACAGCGCACGCCGCGCGCCACGGCCAGGTGGCGCGCGATGGCCGTGCGCAGCGCCAGCTCGCCCAGCGGATCGCCATAGCCCAGCGCTGCGGGGCCGCCACCGAGCACCGCATGGTCGAGCGCACGGCGCCAGGCCGCCAGCGGAAACTGCGAGAGTGCCGGCATGCCCGGGCTCAGTGCCAAGGGGGTCGCCCCGGTGCGTGGCGCGCGCGGCTGGATGAGCGCAAGGCGGGCGGCCATCGCTGGAACTTCCGGCACCGCCGGCGCCGGGTGCCGGGCGGCCGAAGGTCCGGCCGGCCGCTGCGCCAGCGCCGCCACCCGCGTGCCCTGCCGGTCCGACACCACATAACCCTCGGCCACCAGTTGCTCGTAGGCCGCGGTCACCGTGTTGCGCGACAGGGCCAGGCCCTCGGCCAGCGCACGCGACCCTGGCAGCGCGCTGCCGGCCACCAGCCGCCCGTCGAAGATCGCCTGGCGCAGCCGCTGGAACAGCTGCCGCCGCAATGGCTCCGCGCCGGGCCCGTGGTCCAGCGCGCGTTCGAGCAGCGTCTGCGCGACCGGGGCCTGCGGGGTTGGCTGCGCCATCTGGGCCCCACGGGAAGGCGACGATGGACCGCCGGGCACAGTGCTGGACATGCGTGGCACCTTAAAAATGCTGGATTCTGGCACTTTTCACCACACCACGCCGCAGCTAACTTCAGGGTGTCTTACGCCGATTCATTTTTCTTTTTCTTTTCCCTATCTCTCTGCAAGGACCCCGCGCATGCCATCTTCCGTTGTGAACGAATACCAGCAACCCGTGGGCGCACCGCTGCCCGGCTGGAGCCCCCGGCCGCGCCCAGCCCGCACCGTGCTAGAAGGCCACTACGGCCGACTGGAACCGCTGGACGCCGCCCGCCATGCCAGCGACCTGTACGCCGCCTACGCGCAGGCGCCGGACGGCCGCGGCTGGACCTACATGGGCGTGGGGCCGTTCACCGACGCTGCCAGCTACCGCGCCCACTGCGAGCAGGCCGCCGCCAGCACCGACCCGCTGCACTACGCCGTGATCGACCGGCGCACCGGCCGCGCCGTGGGCACGCTGTCGCTGATGCGCATCGACCCGGCCCACGGCGTGGTCGAGGTGGGGCATGTGATGTTCTCGCCGCTGCTCCAGCGCACCCCGATCTCCACCGAGGCGCAGTACCTGCTGATGCAGTATGTGTTCGCGGACCTGGGCTACCGCCGCTACGAGTGGAAGTGCGACAGCCTGAATGCGCCGTCCCGCGAGGCGGCAAAGCGCCTGGGCTTCCAGTTCGAAGGCGTCTTTCGCCAGGCCCTCGTCTACAAGGGCCGCAGCCGCGACACGGCGTGGTTCTCGATCCTGGACAGCGAATGGCCCGCGTTGAAGGCAGGCTTCGAGCGCTGGCTCCCCCCGGGCAACTTCACCGAGGACGGCAGCCAGCGCGTGTCCCTGGCGGCACTGCGCGAGGGTACGACAGCGCAAGCCGCCTGATCCGCCTGCCGATCCGCCACGCACCCTGCCCTGCGCTACCCCTGCGGGCCCGGGCGCGCTGCCACCGGGGACTGCCGCCGGCCCGCCATCTCCAGGCCCATGGCCTGCAGCGTGGCGCCGGGCAGCAGGCCATGGGCCGCCGGGTAAGCGATCTGTTCTTCGTCCTCGATGTGGCGGGCGTAGCGCTCGGCAAAGCGGTCCAGCACCGCGCCGTCGGCGGCACCGAAGGCATCGGCCCGGCCCTCCAACAGCGCCTGCAGGGGCTGGCGCGCGGCGGCCCAGTCGGCCACCATGTCGCGGTGGTCCTGCAGCAGCCGCTGCACCAGCGCCACCACCTCGGCCGGCCCCTGGGCCAGCAGGGGCGGAAACACATGCAGCTCTTCATCCTCATGGTGCAGCGGCGCCGCGATGTCGAAGTAGCGCAGCACGTCGCGGGCCGCCTGGCGGGCAGGCTCGTCGGCGCCGTGGGTCTGCACGTGGGCGCGCAGCCGTCCCAGCAATGCCAGCGTGCGCTGCACGCGCTCGTGGCAGGCCTCGAGCATGGCAAAGGGCTGCTCGAACCCCACGCCCGGCGTGTTGAAACCCGGGATCTCGCGGGCAGAGGCAGGCGTGGTCGTCATGCGGCCACTACCTCAGCCAAACCACACGGGCTGGCCCTGGCGGTCAAAGGGGATGTACGCACCGAGCGCACCTTGCTGGATCGCATCGACCATGCGCTGCGGCGGGGCCCCGGCCTCCGCGGGGGTGGACGCCTGTTCAAGGTGCCCGGCATCGCCGCGGCAAACACCATCGCCCAGTCGTGGCCCGGCGCGGTGAACTGGCGGGCGTCCTCCACCAGTGCAGCGAACGATGGCAGCTCCTGCGGCGTCTTGTCCACGCACATCAGCGGCACCGGGGCGCAGCCCTGCCCCGCCTCGAAGCGTGCATGCTGGGCAGTGGTGGCGTCATCGGGCAGATCCACCGCCGTGAACACGAACAGCAGGCGCTGCGGCTCGGGCTGCTGGCGCGCGGCCTGCAGCAGGTCATCGAAACTTGAAATATCCATGGGGCGGCACCGAAACGGTTGTAAGAGAAAAGACAGAGAAAAAGGAAATCAGAACCCAGGCACCACGCCCCTCTGCGCATCCAGCGTGCTCACGTAGTTGCGCGCCGCAGGCCGCGACCGCGCCGACTTGCGCGACTGCACCGTGCCGATGCTGATGAAGCACAGCGCCTGTTCGGAGTCCGCCAGCCTGAACAGCGCACGCAAGCCCGGCGCCTTGAGCGCCTTGCCGCTGGTGAGTGCCGAGCCGTAGCCCTGCGCCGTGGCCATGAGCAGCATGTTCTGCACCGCGCAGCCGGCCGACACCAGGCGCTCGGCCAGGTCGATGCCGGGGTCGCCGCGCTGCGCGTCCACCACGGCCAGCATGAGCACCGGCGCGCGGTGCGCCTTCTCGCGCGCCTGCGCGGCCTGCTCGGGCGTGGCGGCGGGGTCGCGCTGCTGCAGCGCCTGGGCGAACACCTCGGCCAGCGCCGCACGTGCAGCCTCGGGCACCAGCACGAACCGCCAGGGCACCAGTTGCCCGTGGTCGGGCGCGTGGGCCGCGGCCTGGAGAATCTGCGCCAGTTCGTCGGTACCGGGCCCGGGGCCCGCCAAACGCTTGGGCAGGATGGTCTGGCGCGACTGGATGAGCGTGGCCGCGATGGCCGCCACGTCGTCGATGCCACTGGCAGGCACCGCAGGCGCGGCCGTGCTCTGCCGTGCGGCGCCGCGCGGGTTCAGGGGCCAGGGGATGACAGCCATCGCAGTTCCTTGTCCAACAAACAGGGGCTCAGCCCGGACGGCCATCGGCCCGCAGGCGGCCATACCAGCCACTGAGCCGCACGCCCCAGACCCCCATGGTGGCCGCCCACAGCACGGCCGCCACCGGAAGCAGCCAGGCCCAGGCCACGCCGAATGCGCCCGGCATGGCCGCCGCAATGCGCAGCAGCGTGGCCGCCTGCAGCAACCAGAACAGCGCCCAGACAATGCGGTCGGCCACGAGCGCGCGGCCGCTGTGGCCGCACGACACGCGCGTGACCATGGCCAGCATCAGCGATGCCAGGCACCCCATGGTGAGCGCATGCAGCGCACCCAGCCCCAGCGTGCCGATGCCAAAGGCCCAGGCCAGCCACGGCGACAGGCCGCCCAGCAAGAACGCCACGCCCAGCCACACAAAGCCGATGTGCAGCATGGCCAGAAGCCGGTTCTTCAGGCTCTGCACCAGCCCCCACACACAGGCCAGCCACACCAGCACGCCCCCCACCACCAGCTGCAGGGCGCCGTGCACCAGCATCCAGGCGGGCCCGGCGCGGCTGGCGGGCACGCCCGCCCATTCCAGCCAGGTGGCCAGCACCTGCATGCCGGCCGCGGCCAGCATGAGCCACAGCGCCCAGAACGGCCGCCAAGAGCGCACTGTGGGCATGGCGCTGGAGGTAAAGAACGGAATCATCCGGTGCGCCACCGTGACGTACACCACGACCACGAAGCCCCACAGCCCCGTGTACACACAGGCCCGCGCCAGCGCATGCGTGCCCACCGCCAGGCTGAACCACAGCGCCACCAGGCTCATGCAGCCCACGCCGCAGGCCACGCCGATCACGCGGGCATGGAGCTGGTCTTCCGCGCGGCTGGCGCGCACACGCCCCCAGAACAGCGCCGTCATCCACACCAGGCCCGCACAGGCCAGGGCCAGGCCGACCAGCACCGCGCCGATGCGCCAGTGCGCCCCCACCAGCCACAGCAGCCAGCCCAGCGCCTGCAATACCAGCGGCGCGCGCAGCGCCTGCGGCGGCAAGGGGGTCACCCCCAGCCACTTGGGGCCGGCCGTGAACAAAAAGCCCGAGAAGAACAGCGGAATGAAACCCAGCGCCATCACCGCCGCATGCACGGTGGTGGGCGACATCGCGTAGTACATGCCCCACCAGCCGGTGGAGCGCGCCACCTGCACCAGCGCCCACCAGGCGCCCGAGGCCACCAGCACCACCATCGCCAGGAAGAACCCCAGCCGGTGCGGCGCCAGCATCAGGTACTGCCAGCGCCAGCGATTGTCCTGCTGCGCAATGGCCTCTGCCGACGGCTTGCCTGCGGCGACGGGGATGACCTTGCTCATGGCGTGTACCTACCCTGCGAAAGATTGCCGTGCACGGCGAACGCGCTCATCCGCAGCTGCCCAGATGGCCGCACTGCGTGCAGTAGTCGCAGCCGTCCTTGCGGATCACCGCATGGGCGCCGCATTCGCTGCACTTCTTGCCCGCCATGGCCTGTGGCACGGCCACGGGCGGCGGCGCGGGCTCGTCCAGCGGCAGCAGTTGCTGCACCGGGTCCGCCACGCGGCGCGACAGGATGTTCTGGATGGCATAGGCCATGGCCGCCACTTCCGAGTCGTGCCACATCGGCACCAGCGTGCCGTCGTCCTTGCGGTGCTGCCCCAGGCGCACAGGGCCCCGGTCCCATGCCACCTTGCGCATGTCGGACAGGGCCCGTTCCAGAAAACCGCCGCGCGCCGCCAGCGACAGCATGCGCATGCTGGAGGTGATCCACTGCTGCGACTCGCCGCTTTGCCCCACGGGCATGAAGAACTCGATCGCACGGTCCACCGTGCGGCCACCCACGCCCGTGGGCACGGGCAGGAAGGACACGATGAGGTACAGCGTCTTGTGGCCCTCCTGCGTCCAGTATTCGAGCTTCTCGGCCACCGCCGACAGGCCGCCCTGCGGCCGGCTCTCGATGACAGTGCGCATCGGGTCCACAGGCGCTGCGGCGGGGGCAGCAGGCGCGGGCTTTGCCACGGCAGCGGCTTCAGGCGCGGGCTCTGCGTGCGTTTCGAGCACCGAGCCGAGGATGCTGTTGGGCCGGTAGGTGGCCAGCCCCTTGAGCCGCGCGCGCCAGGCCTGCAGGTACAGGTCCTTGAAGTCGTCGTAGGGGTAGTCCGCCGGGATGTTCACCGTCTTGGAGATGGCCGTGTCCACGAAGGGCTGCACGGTTTCCATCATCGCGATGTGGTCCTGCGCAGACATCGCCAGGGCCGAGACGAAATAGTCGGGCAGCGCATTCACGTCGCCGCCCAGGTCGCGGTACAGCCGCCAGGCGTGGTCCTCCACCGCGTACTCCAGCGTGCTGCCATCGGACTCGCGCTTCTTGCGCTTGTACATCCACGAGAACGGCGGCTCGATGCCGTTGGAAGCGTTGTCGGCAAACGCCAGGCTCACCGTGCCCGTGGGCGCGATGGACAGCAGATGGCTGTTGCGGATGCCATGCTCGCGGATCGACACCTGTATTGGCGCAGGCAGCCGGCTGGCAAAGGTGCCCTCGGCCAGGTAGCCCCGCGCATCGAACTTCGGGAACGCCCCTTTCTCGCGCGCCAGCTCCACCGACGCCGCATAGGCCGCATCGCGCATGTGCTCGGCAATGCGCGCCGCCATGGTGCGGCCCTCGGGCCGGTCGTAGCGCAGGCACAGCATGGCCAGCGTATTGCCCATGCCGGTAAAGCCCACGCCGATGCGCCGCTTGGCCATGGCCTCGTCGCGCTGCTGCGGCAGCGGCCAGAAGGTCACATCCAGCACGTTGTCGAGCGCCCGCACCTGCAGCGCCACCGCCTGGCCGAAGGCCTCGAAGTCGAACGCTGCCACACCACCAAAGCCGAAAGCGTGCCGCACGAAGCGGGTCAGGATGACGGGGCCGAGGTCGCAGCAGCCATACGACGGAAGCGGCTGCTCGCCGCACGGGTTGGTCGCCGCGATGTCCTCGCAGTAATGCAGGTTGTTGTCTTCGTTGATGCGGCCCAGGAACAGGATCCCAGGCTCGGCGAAGTCGTAGGCGGACTTCATGATCGTGTCCCACAACTGGCGCGCCCGCGCGGTGGCGTAGACCCACTGGCCATCGGCCCGCTGGCGGGCGCCTTGCGCCTGCAATGCGGCGCCGGGGGCGGCCTTGTGCACCAGCTCCCAGGGGGTGTCGTTCTGCACCGCATCGATGAAGGCGTCCGACACGCCCACCGACACGTTGAAATTGTTCCAGCGGCCCGGGGTGCGCTTGGCGGTGATGAACTCCTGCACATCGGGGTGGTCGATGCGCAGCACGCCCATCTGCGCGCCCCGGCGCGCACCCGCGCTCTCCACGGTGGAGCAGGACTGGTCGAACACGTTCATGTAGCTGCACGGCCCCGAGGCCATGGAGGCCGTGCCCTTCACATGTGCGCCCTTGGGGCGGATGCGCGAGAAGTCGTAGCCCACGCCGCCGCCACGGCGCATGGTCTCGGCCGCTTCGCGCAGCGCTTCGTAGATGCCCGGAAAGCCTTCGTCGTCCACGCCCTGGATGCAGTCGCCCACGGGCTGCACGAAGCAGTTGATCAGCGTGGCCTGAATGTCGGTGCCCGCCGCACTCATGATGCGGCCCGCGCCGATGGCGCCAGCCTGGAGGTTGGCCAGGAACAGGGCTTCGTACTTCACACGCAGATCGGGCGCCTCCACCGAAGCGAGCGCACGCGCCACGCGGGCGTACAGCTCGTCCACGGAGGTTTCGCCGGGCTTGAGGTACTTCTCGCGCAGCACATCCAGGCTGATGGGCTGCAGGGACGAGGGAGTGGCCAGAGTGTGCTGTGGTTCGCGCTTCATGGGTACCGATGGTTGGGGGTTCACGACAGTAGGGGCTTGCGCTGGGTCAAGACGCACGCAGTGCCATTGCAGGGGCGCCATGCGGCGCGGGGTTCAGACGCAAACAGAGACGCACGCGTGCTGCACGTGTGCATGTCGCGCCAGGCATCGTCGAGCCACACTGGGCTGTCATGCTCGGCATGGGGGTGGGCACAAAGCCACCACTTCGGACGTCAAAGACATGGACTTCGCCCTCCTCGATCACATGGTGCCAGCCCTGCGGGCTGATCTGCCCCGACAGCACCCGACCGCGCACCATGGGTACTCCATGAGGCGCTCGAGCCGCAGCACCACCGGGCGCTGCTGCATGCAGCAAAGGACCTCGGGCCCCGCCTGCGAGGGCAGCCAGCGTCTGGAAGGTTTTCCGGTACTGCGCAAAGGCATCGTCATGGAAACGGCGCAGCCGGTCAAGTAGCCCGTCGGGCTTGGGGCAGTGCTTGCGATTGGTGACAAGATTTACCCGCGCGCAGGGTCACTGCACCACCCCACAGCGTGAGGCCCGCCGCGCGTAGCATCACGCCATGCACACACCGCCATCGACCTACTTCACATTCCGCCGCGCTGCACCTGGGCTCGCGGCGGCCAGCCTGGCGCTGCTGGGGGGCTGCACCGGCCTGGGCACAGCCCCCACGGCCTCGTCACCCACCACGACCTCTGCCACCGCTGTCTCCCCCGCCGCCTGGCCTGCGCGCCTGCAGGCCCTGCTGCCCGCAGATGTGCTGCTGCTGGGCGAAAAGCACGATGCCGCCGAGCACCAGCAATGGCAGCGCGACACCGTGCAGGCGCTGGCCGCCCGGGGTCAGCTGGCAGCCGTGGTGATGGAGATGGCCGAGCAAGGCCACAGCACCACCGGCCTGCCCCGCGATGCCACCGAGGTCCAAGTGCAGGCCGCCCTGCAGTGGAAGGACGCCGCCTGGCCCTGGAAGGCCTACGGCCCGGTGGTGATGGCTGCCGTGGCTGCGGGCGTGCCGGTGTGGGGCGGCAACCTGCCCCGCGCTCGCATGCGCGACGCCATGGCCGACGCCGCGTGGGACCGGCACCTGCCCGCCCCCGCATTGCAGCGCCAGTACGAAGCGCTGCGCGAAGGCCACTGCGGCCTGCTGCCCGAGTCGCAGATCGCGCCCATGGCCCGCATCCAGATCGCCCGGGACGCCGCCATGGCCCGCACCGCGACCGAAGCGCGCGTGAGCGGCCAGACCGTGCTGCTGATCGCCGGTGGCGGCCATGTGCTGCGCAGCCTGGGCGTGCCCACGCACTTGCCTGCAGGTTTGACGTCCAAAGTGGCCATGGCGCAGGCAGGGCAAGCGCAAGCAGCTATCAAAAACGGAGCGGTCGCCAATGTTGATGCGGATGCAGACGCCATCGTGGCCACCCCGGCCCTGCCCGCCAAGGGCCACTGCGCGGAGCTGCGCGAGCAGTGGGGCAAGGGCGCAAACCCGGCGCGGTGATGCCGGCGTGCATTCATGCGTTCATGCGTTCATGCGTGCGTTCAAAAAATTCCCTATCCGTTCACGCTGGGCTTGTCGCAGGGCTCAGCCCGAACGAGTGGGTCATCCAGCACTGATTCCGAAGTCAACGCGCTGGCGGCCCAGCGTCCGCCTGCCGTTCTTCCCCTTCAGCCCGCCCCGCTGCGCTCGCGCAGCAGCGCCGCAAACGCCTCCGCGGGCAGCGGCCGGCTGCACAGGTAGCCCTGGTAGGCGTCGCACCCGCGCTCTTGCAAGAAGGCCAGTTGGCCTTCGTCCTCCACGCCCTCGGCCAGTACCGACAGGCCCATGCTGTGCCCCATGGCGATGATGGCCGCGCTGATGGCCATGTCGTCGCTGCTTTGCGGAATGTCGCGGATGAAGCCCTGGTCGATCTTGAGCACGTCGATCGGAAAGCGCTTGAGCTGCGCGAGCGACGAGTAGCCGGTGCCGAAGTCGTCCACCGCGATGCGCACGCCCAGGCTGCGCAGGCGCATCAGCACCAGGCGCGCCTCTTCGGTGCGCTCGGCCAGCGCGGATTCGGTGATCTCCAGCTCCAGCCATTCGCTCGGAAAGCCCGAGTCCGCGAGCGCCGCCGACGTGCAGCCCGCCAGGTCGGTCAGGTGGAACTGGCGCGGCGACACGTTGACGGCCAGCGTCAGGTCGGGCAGGCCTTCGGCGCGCCATTGCTGGCCCTGGCGGCAGACCTCGCGCAGCACCCATTCGCCCAGCGGGCCGATCACGCCCGAGGTCTCGGCCACAGGGATGAAGCGCGCGGGCGATATCAGCCCCTCGTCGGGGTCGTTCCAGCGCACCAGCGCCTCGGCGCCCAGGATGCGGCCCGAGCGGATGTCCACCTGCGGCTGGTAGTACATCTGCAGGTGCCCGAGCGCCAGCGCCAGCCGCAGGCGGGATTCGAGCGCCAGCCGCTCGCGCGCGGCCTGGGTCATGGCCTCGTGGAAGAAGCACCACGCGCCCCGGCCCCGCGCCTTGGCGCCGTACACCGCCGCGTGCGCGCCCTGCAGCAGCAGCTCGGTGGTAGCGGCATGCTCGGGGAACATGCAGATGCCCACGCTCACGCCGGCCACCACCTCGAAGCCGTCGGGCGAGCGCCAGGGCTCGGCCACGGCGGCGATCAGGTGCCGCGCCACCGCCGCCGCGCCGTCGGCATGGCGCATGTGGCGCGCCACCACGGCCAGCTCGTCGCCGGCCAGGCGCCCCAGCACGTCGCCGGGCCGCAGGGCCGACTGCACCCGCCGCGCGATGTGCTTGAGCACCTCGTCGCCGGTGGTGTGGCCGTAGCTGTCGTTCACGTCCTTGAAGCGGTCCAGGTTGAGCAGCAGCACGGCGATGTGCTCGCCGCTGGCGCGCGCCTCCTGCACCACCTGCTCGACCTGGTGCCCGAACCAGGCGCGGTTGGACAGCCCCGTGAGCGCGTCGTTGTGCGCCAGGAATTCGAGCTGCCGCTGGTGCGCCTTTTCTTCGGAGATGTCGGTGAACATGCAGACGTAGTGCGTCACCTCGCCCGCCGGGTCGCGCACGGCCGACAGCGACATGTGCTCGGGAAAGACCTCGCCGTTCTTGCGGCGGTTCCATATCTCGCCCTGCCAGTGGCCCGTCTGGCGCAGTGTGCCCCACAGGGCGTCGTAGAACGCGCGGTCGTGCCGGCCGGACTTGAACACGCGCGGCGTCTTGCCCAGCAGCTCCTCCTCGGTGTAGCCCAGAAGGCGTGTGACGGCCGCGTTGACCGACAGGATGCGGCTGTGGGCGTCGGTCACCACCACGCCCTCGACGGTGTTGTCCACCACCGTGGCGGCCAGGCGCTGGCGGGTTTCGCTGGACTGCAGCGCGGCGCGCGCGGCCGTGATCTCGTCGAGGTCCTGCACCACGCAGACCAGGTGCGCGGGCTCGTCGCCGGCCTCGGGGATCTGCGTCACGGTGCACAGCACCGGCACCCTGCGGCCACCGCCGGGGGGCTGGCATTCGCGCTCGTCCACGTAGTGGTCGATCTCGCCTGCCAGCAGGCGGGCCAGCTGCAGGGTGGCGCCGTCCGGCTCGCGCGCCAGCATCACATCGCGGAAGTTGAGGATGCGCACCTGCGCCAGCGTCACGCCCAGCAGGCCACAGAGCCGCTCGTTGGCCCACAGGAAGCGCCCGTCCGGCGCCACCCGCGCGAACCCGGCGGGCGCATGGCGCACCACCTGCGACAGCTCCCGCGCCGTGGCCCAGCGCACCTTCTCGGCGCGGCGCATGCGCCGCAGCATCCACCAGGCCAGCGCGCTGGTCAGCAGCACATAGCCCCAGCCCTTCCAGGTTTGCCAGTGGGTGATCCGCGCAGGGTCGGTCACCCAGTGCGCCAGCAGCGCGTCGCCCGCAAACACCCAGGCCACCCCGAGCACCAGGTACAGCAGCATCCCCCGCCAGGGAGCGAAACGCGGGACCTCGCCCGGATTGACCATCGATTTCCCCCGTTATCCGCCCACCGGCCGTACTAAGGCCGCAAAGGGCGCGGCCACACGGTGCCAGCCATGCTGCGACAATGTCGCGGCTATGACGACCAACGCCTACATCCTTACCCTGTCCTGCCCCGACCGCCTGGGGCTGGTGCACGCTGTCTCCGGCTTCCTGCTGGAGCACGGCGGCAACATCGAAGAAGCCGCACAGTACAACGACCACGCCACGGGTCTGTTCTTCATGCGGGTGCAGTTCGCCTGCGACCAGCACGACCACGCCACGCTCAAGACCCGCCTGGCCAGCTTTGCAGAGCCCCACACCATGCGCTGGAGCCTGCACGCCACCGCGGCGCCCATGAAGACGGTGCTCATGGTCAGCAAGGAGGGCCACTGCCTGAACGACCTGCTGTTCCGCTGGAAGAGCGGCCTCTTGCCCATCGACATCCGCGCCATCGTCAGCAACCACCGCGACTTCTATCAACTGGCGGCCAGCTACAACGTGCCGTTTCACCACATCCCGGTGACCGCTGCCACCAAGCCGCAGGCCGAAGCCAGGCAGCTTGAGATTATCGAGGCCGAAGGGGCCGAACTGGTGGTGCTGGCGCGCTACATGCAGGTCCTTTCTCTTGATCTGTGTCAAGCTTTGGCCGGACGGGCGATCAACATCCACCACAGCTTCCTGCCCAGCTTCAAGGGCGCCAAGCCCTACTACCAGGCCCACGACCGCGGCGTGAAGCTCATCGGCGCCACCGCCCACTATGTGACGGCCGACCTGGACGAAGGTCCCATCATCGAGCAGGACGTAGCCCGCGCCGACCACACCGACACGGTGGAAGACCTGACCGCCCGCGGCCGCGACACCGAAAGCCAGGTGCTGGCCCGCGCGGTGAAGTGGCACAGCGAGCACCGCGTGATCCTGAACGGCCACAAGACCGTCGTCTTCCGATAGCCGTCGCATCGCCCGCAGATGGCCACTGCCGCTCCCTCGTCCTTTCTCAGCAGCGCGGCGCGGCGTATACCGCCCATCCAGTGCCTGCTCACGTTCGAAGCGCTGGCGCGCCTGCGCAGCGTGACGCAGACGGCCGAGGAGCTGTGCGTCACGCCCAGCGCGGTGAGCCACCGGGTCAAGCAGCTCGAGCAGATCCTGGGCGTGCGGCTGTTTGGCCGGGCCGACTTTTCGCTGACCACCGAAGGCAGCGCCTACCTGGCCCATGTGCGCGAGGGGCTGGGGGCGCTGCAGCGGTTTCCGGGGGCGGCATCGGCCCCCGGGCGACGGCGGCTCAAGCTGGCCGTCACGCCCACCTTTGCGCGCACCATCCTCATCCCGCGCCTGCGGCAGTTCACCGAGGCTTACCCCGAGATCGACCTGGCGCTGCAGGTGTCCATCCCGCTCCTGGACGTGGTGGCCGAAGACGCCGACCTGATGGTGCGCTTCGGCCCCGGCCACTATGCCGACGTGGAGCATGTGGAACTGGCCCGCGACGTCGTCACGCCCCTGGCCTCGCCCGCGTTCGTGCGCGAACACGGGCCCTTCGACAAGCCCGAGGACCTGGAGGGCGTGCCCCTGCTGCGCAGCCCGCTCGAGCCGTGGCGCACCTGGTTCGCCGCCACCGCGCTGGACTGGGCCGAGCCCAGCGAAGGCTCGCAGTTCAACGACATCGGACTGATGTGCGACGCCGCATCCGCCGGCATGGGCGTGGCCCTGGTGCGGCTGAAGCTCGGTGCGCCGTGGCTGGAGAACGGCACGCTGGTGCGCCTGTTCGACGCCGACACCGCCAGCCCGCACGCGCACTACCTGTGCTGGCGCACCGGCACCATGGACCGCTGGGAATGCGCGGCCTTTGCCGACTGGCTGCGCAAGACGATGGCGTGATCGGCAGCAGCGCGGCGCATGGCTCGCTGCGGCGCTACTTCATGGCGCCATCGGCTCACCCACGCACCACTGCAACACCGCGCCAACGCAGCATCACCATCACCGTCGCATCCATCCACCACCTGCCGACATGAATCTCACCATCCGCCCTGCACAGCCCGCCGACGCCAACGCCATCGCGCGCATCCACGTTGCGGCCTGGCAGGCGGCGTACGCCGGCATCATCGACGCCGCCTACCTGGCCGCCATGTCCGCGGCGCAACGCGAAGGCTACTGGGCCCAAGCGATTGCCCAGGGCGCACCCGAGGTGCTGCTGGCGCAGGACGACAGCGACGGCGCGGTGACCGGCTGGATCGCCCTGGGCGACTGCCGAGACCCCGGAGCGCCCGCCACGCGGGGCGAAGTCTGGGCCTTCTATGTAGACCCTGCGCGTTGGGCCCGCGGCACGGGGCACGCCCTGTGGCAGCACGCCCGCGAGCACCTGTTGGCCCGTGGCAAGGCAGAGGCAAGCCTGTGGGTGCTGGCGGCCAACGCGCCTGCCATCCGGTTCTACACGCGGCAGGGTTTTGCGCCCGATGCGGATGGGGTCAAAAGCATCACGGTAGCGGGCACCACCTTGCAGGAGCTGCGGTACACGGCATTGCTGGCGCCCAGCGGTGGGTAGTGCTTGGATAGTGTTTGGATAGCGCTTGGATAGCGAGCGGGTGGCGGGTAGTGAGCGACCCGCATACGGCCCAGTGGGTGGCAAGTCGGTAGTGAAAACTGCAGAGGTCGACGCGACCAGTGACCCGTAGCCAAGCCGCACAGCCCGCGGCCTCGCCAGGATTTTCACGGCCGCTCTGCAAAAATCTCACGCCCGCGCCTGCCGCCATCCCCTACAGTGGCGGCATGCAGACTCCCGCCGCCACCCCTACCGCCCCTGCAGCCGCGCACGCACCGGCCGGGTCCATACCGTCCGAGCGCGCCGCGCGCCAGGCCGAGGTCGTGCAGGCCCTGGGCCGCGTGGTGCCCGCCCACGCCCTGCTGTGGAATGCCGAAGACACCACGCCGTATGAATGCGACGGCCTCACCGCCTACCGCCAGCGTCCGCTGGTCGTGTGCCTGCCCGAAACGTACGACCAGGTGCAGGCCGTGCTCCAGGCCTGCCACCACCTGCAGGTGCCCGTGGTGGCCCGCGGCGCGGGCACGGGCCTGTCGGGCGGTGCCATGCCGCATGCGATGGGCGTCACGCTGTCGCTGGCCAAGTTCAACCGCATCCTGGACGTGGACCCGGTCAGCCGCACAGCGCGCGTGCAGAGCGGCGTGCGCAACCTGGCCATCAGCGAAGCCGCCGCACCGTACAGCCTGTACTACGCCCCCGACCCCAGCAGCCAGATCGCCTGCACCATCGGCGGCAACGTGGCCGAAAATTCCGGCGGCGTGCACTGCCTGAAATACGGCCTCACGGTGCACAACGTGCTGGCCGTGAAGGGCTTCACCGTGGACGGCGAGCCCGTCGAATTCGGCAGCCAGGCGCTGGACACCCCCGGCTACGACCTGCTGGCCGCCGTGGTCGGCAGCGAAGGCATGCTCGCCGTCATCACCGAAGTGACGGTGCGCCTGATCCCCAAGCCCCAGCTGGCGCGCTGCATCATGGCCAGCTTCGACGACGTGCGCAAAGCCGGCGACGCCGTGGCCGCGGTCATCGCGGCCGGCATCATCCCCGCAGGCCTGGAGATGATGGACAAGCCCATGACCGCCGCCGTGGAAGACTTCGTCAAAGCCGGCTACGACCTCACCGCCGAAGCCATCCTGCTGTGCGAGAGCGACGGCACGCCCGAAGAGGTGGAAGAAGAAATCGGCCGCATGAGCGACGTGCTGCGCGCGGCTGGCGCCACTGCCATCTCGGTCAGCCACGACGAGGCCGAACGCCTGCGCTTTTGGAGCGGCCGCAAGAACGCCTTCCCCGCCAGCGGCCGCATCAGCCCCGACTACATGTGCATGGACTCGACCATCCCGAGGAAGCGCTTGGCCGACATCCTGCTGGCCATCCAGGAGATGGAGAAGAAGTACCAACTGCGCTGCGCCAACGTGTTCCACGCGGGCGACGGCAACCTGCATCCGCTGATCCTTTTCGACGCGAACGACGCCGACCAACTGCACCGCTGCGAACTGTTCGGCGCCGACATCCTGGAGACCAGCGTGGCCATGGGCGGCACAGTGACGGGCGAACACGGCGTGGGCGTGGAGAAGCTCAACAGCATGTGCGTGCAGTTCACGGCCGAGGAGAACGCGCAGATGTTAGCGCTGAAACACGCGTTCGACCCGGCGGGGTTGTTGAACCCGGGGAAGGTGATTCCAACGCTGAACCGGTGTGCGGAGTACGGGAAGATGTTGGTGCGTGGGGGGGCGATCAAGCATCCGGATTTGCCGCGGTTTTGAAGGGTGGCGTCTACCGGATACCAAAGATGGCGAATGTTCAGCTGGATATATATCGAGGATGACAGGTGAGTTCACCCTATCGACCACCGTTGCCCGAAGGTTGGGAGTGGTCCCAGAACCCGGAAAAAACCGCGCTTCAGGCCGAGTACATGCTTGAGCTTGCTGACGTTCATCCACTTGCAGGAATACCCGTGGAAGTCGTTGCCCACCGAGAAGGAGACGACGACATTCTGGTCCGGCACTGCAACCATGAGGACCACGTATCCGTCGTGCATCTCACCTGGCGCCAGGAGAAGGAATGGCCAAATCACCCCACGGTGGCTTTTAGCGGCTCGCATTCTGAGTTCGTTGAATGGGAGTACCAGACATATGAAGTTCCCCCAAAGTCATAACCTGTCGTTGCAGCGGACGGTATAGCCGTCGACAATCCCCAGCCCCTTTCCTCCATCTTTGCATCCTCATGCCCAGCGACTCCGCCTCCACCCTCCTCCAATCCGGCAACGCCCTGGTCGCCCAGGCACAAGCCGTAGCCACGCAAGACTTCGCAGCAGCACGCGCGTTGTGGCGGCAGGCGGGGGTGTTGTTCCAACGCGCGCACGATGCCGACCCCGGGCAGCACGCGGCAGCGTTCCGACTGGGTCAGGCGTGGATAGCAGAAGCCCATGCGTTGCAGAAAGAAGGATCTGAAGATGCGATCGCGATGTGGCGGCAGGCGGCGCTGCAGTGCGAGGTGGCCTTCGCGCTCGACCCGCACCATGCAGTGACGGCCATGCACATCGCCAGTTGCTACGCCTGGGCGCAGGACGCCGACGCCAAGCTGGCCTGGGCGCAGATTGCGCAGCATCTGCAGGAAGAACACGCGGCCAACATGGCGGCGGATGAGGCGGCACGCTAGCTGAGGTAGCCAGGGCGCGGCCGAGCAACGCGACGGCCCGTGTGGCTGTTCGGATGTTCGGCTGTCCACCCCCTGCTGGCTGCGCCTGCGGCGGGGCGGTTGCGGGGTGAGCATGGGCGTCGGAGCGCTCATGCTTCGTCATCTAGCTCGACGTGGCTGTCTGAACGGAGCGCCAACGGCGCGCAGCGAGTTCCACGGCGCACCCCGCAACCGCCCCGACGCAGGTTTGCCCCGTAGCGCAGCGCAGGGGTCGCAGACTGGGGGTCGCCTTTCTTTTGGGTACTTTTCTTTGGCGAAGCAAAGAACAAGTACCTCGCCCGCCGGGGCGAATCCCGGCCTCCGCCCTCCACACAGGCACACCGTCCAGATCAGCGAGCAGCACCCAGGTTTCGACAAGCTCAACCCGAACGGTTAGGGATAGTGATGGTGACAAGCACAGGTTTCGACAGGCTCACCCGAACGGCTCAGGTTGCGATGGGCAAAGGCTTCGACAGGCTCAGCCCGAACGGACAGGGCCCCAACTCAGCCACCCACCGCCGCCCGCCAAATTTCCCCCACGTGCGACACCGCAAACAGCACCAGCCCGATCAACCCACCTACCACCGTACCGTTGATCCGGATGTACTGCAGATCCTTGCCAATGTTCAGCTCAATCAGCTGCGTCATCTCTTCGGTATCCCACCGCCGCACCGTGTCCTCGATATGCTGCGCTACGAACTGCGACACATCGGGCGCCAGGCCCTGCACCCAGTGCTCCAGCCGGTCGTTCAGCGACTGCCGCAGCGCGGCATCGCCCGCGAGCGACTGGCCCAGCCACTGGCCCAGGTTGCGCACCTGCCGCGCCACGACCGAATCGGCATCGGCCAGGTCGCGCTGCAGGGTGCCGCGCAGGTCCTGCCACAGGGTCTGCACATAGCCCGCCACGGTCGCGTCGGTCTGCAGATAGGTGCGGATCTCCTCGCCCTTGCGCACCCAGTCGGGGTCGCTGCGCAGGCGCTCGATAAAACGCTGCACCGCCGCATCGAACTGCGCGCGCAGGGCATGCTGCGGGTTGTCAGCGACGTCGGCCATCACGCTCTCCAGCGCGCGGGCCAGCAGGGCCGAGCCCTTGTCGCCCAGCCAGTCGCTGGGCAACAGCTTTTCAGTGCGCGGGTGGTCCTTCTTGAGCCACAGCACGATGGTCTGCGCCACCCAGGCGCGGGTCTGCTCGTTGTGCAGCAGCTCGATGAGTTTCTCCAGCACGTCGTCCAGCAGCGCCTGGTGGCGGCCGTTGTGCGTGAGGGTGTCGAGCACCGCCGCCAGCGCGCGCGACATGTCCACCTGCCCGATCAACGCGCGCGCTGCCTTCTGAATAAAGCGCTCCACCTGCGCGTCCTGCACCGTCTCCAGCGCGGCCGACGCCAGGCGCGTGGCCTGGTGCCCCAGCAGCGCGGCGTTGCCGGGCGCCGTGAGCCACTGCGCCAGCCGCTCGGCGGGATCGTGCCGGCGGATCAGCGCCACCAGCGAGGGCACATCCAGGAACTTGTCGCGCACGAACGTGGCCAGGTTGCGGCCGATGCGCGCCTGGTTGCGCGCGATGACCGCAGTGTGCGGAATGGGCAGGCCCAGCGGGCGGCGGAACAGGGCCACCACCGCGAACCAGTCGGCCAGCGCGCCCACCATGGCAGCCTCGGCCATGGCCTTCGCGCCGTTGAGCCACAGGCCGCGCTCGACCACGCTGGTCGCCACGAACACGGCGGTGACCAGCAGCAACAGGGCGAGGGCCTGCCGCTTGGCGCGCCGCAGGGCGCGCGCCGGGTCTTCGGTGGCGTCTGAAGAAGGGGGCAGCGGACTGCTGTTCATGCCAACAGGGCGCGCGCGGGCACAACGATGCCCTGCGCCACGCCACAACGCAGGTCAGGGCGCGGCTGCAATCTGGTCCAGCGCCTTCGACAAGTGGCCCACGGTGCGGTCCACGTTGTGCCACTTCTCAAGGCCGAACAGGCCGACGCGGAAGGTCTTGAAGTCCGGGCCTTCGTCGCACTGCAGCGGCACGCCGGCAGCGGTCTGCAGGCCCACTTCCATGAACTTCTTGCCGTTCTGGATGCCGGGGTCGGTGGTGTAGCTCACGACCACGCCGGGCGCCTTGAAGCCTTCGGCCGCCACGCTGGGGAAGCCGCGCGATTCGAGCAGCGCGCGCACCTTGGCGCCCAGCTCGATCTGCTCGTCGCGCACCTTGGCGAAGCCATAAGCGCGCGTCTCGGCCATCACTTCGGACAGGCGCACCAGGGCGTCGGTGGGCATGGTGGTGTGGTACGCGTGCTGGCCCTTTTCATAGCCTTCGGCGATCTGCATCCACTTCTTGAGGTCGCACGAAAAGCTGCTGCTCGTGGTGCCGTCGATGGCCTGGCGCGCGCGTTCACCCAGCATCACCATGGCGCAGCAGGGCGAGCCGCTCCAGCCCTTTTGCGGCGCGCTGATGAGCACGTCCACGCCCGTGGCCTGCATGTCCACCCACATGGCGCCCGAGGCCACGCAGTCGAGCACGAACAGCGCGCCCACATCGTGGGCCGCAGCCGTCACGGTGCGGAGGTAGTCGTCGGACAGGATGATGCCGCTGGCCGTCTCCACATGGGGGGCGAACACCACCTTGGGTTTTTCGGCGCGGATGGTGGCTGCGACTTCGTCGGCCGGGCATGGCGCCCAGGGCGCCTGCGGACCGCTGCCCTGCGGGCGTGCCTTGCACACCACCGAGCCGCCGCCCAGGCCCTGGTCGGCGTCGAAGATCTGCGTCCAGCGGTAGCTGAACCAGCCGTTGCGCACGATGAGCACTTTCTCGCGGTTGGCGAACTGGCGGGCCACGGCCTCCATGCCGAAGGTGCCGCTGCCGGGCACCAGCACGGCCGTGTGGGCGTGGTAGACCTCTTTCAGCGTGCCCAGAATGTCCTGCACCACGCCGGTAAAGCGCTTGGACATGTGGTTGAGCGCGCGGTCGGTGTAGACCACCGAAAACTCAAGCAAACCATCGGGGTCGATATCGGGCAAAAGGCCGGGCATGGGGAGTCTCCACGTGTGAAACTGGGGGCATGAAACAAGGTGATCGGGCCAGCTTATCATGGCCCCGCGCCACCCGAAGCCCGTGCGCCATGCCGTCCAAACCCTTCCAGTTCCTGCCCACCGCCGTGCCCGGCATCGATGCGATGCGGGCCGATTCGCAGTTCGCGTTCGGCAGGCACATGCACCTGCAGTTCGGCCTGGGCGTGATCGACCGGGGCGCGCAGAAATCCTTCAGCGGCCAGGGCACGGTGGAGTCGCTTCCGGGCGACACCATCACGGTCAATCCCGGCGAGGTCCACGATGGCAAGCCGCTGGGCGACGGCGGTCGCGCATGGCGCATGCTGTACCTGGAACCGGCCTTGGTGGCGGACCTGGCGGCCGAGGTGCGCCCGGGCCTGCCAGGCGCCAGCTTCGAGTTCCATGCGCCCAACCTGCGCGACGCAGGGCTCGCGGCGCAGGTCCACGCGCTGTTCACCGCGGCCACTGCGCACCCGGCCCACGCCGCCGCACCGCTGCGGGTGGAGGAATGCCTGTTGCAGATCCTGGCGTGCCTGCTGCGCTTGCCGGGCCCCGGCCGGCATGCCGCTGCGCGCATTGCAACCGCCCGCGCCATGATGGACGACGACCCCACGACCGCCTGGAGCCTGGCGCAACTGGCCCACGAAGCCGGCTTGAGCCGATACCAGCTGGTGCGCCAGTTCGCGCAGGCGACGGGCCTGACCCCGCATGCCTACCTCGTGCAGCGCAGGCTGCACCACGCGCGGCGACTGATGGCGGCGCGGATGCCGCTGGCCGAAGTCGCCGCCGCCAGCGGCTTTGCCGACCAGAGCCACCTGACACGCCTGTTCGCGCGCAGCTTCGGCGCCACACCGCACGCCTATTTGCGCGCCCACGGCTGATGGCGGGGGCGAGAGCTCGCCTGCAATTTTGTTCAAGACGGCAGGCCGGTGGTGGGTCGATGCTGCGGCCATCTCCACCTCATGCCGCTGCGACGCGGCTCCAGCGCCATGGGCATCGAATTCCTCATCACCTCACTCATCGTCGTCGTCTCGCCGGGGCCGGGCGCACTGCTGACCGTGGCGGCCGGGCTCTCGGGCGGCGCACGGGCGGCTGCCGTCACGGCCCTGGGCTGCACGCTGGGCATCGTGCCGCACCTGTTGGCGGCCGTCACCGGGCTGGCCGCGCTGCTCCATGCCAGCGCCACCGCCTTCGACGTTCTGCGCTACGTGGGCGTGGCGTACCTGCTGTACATGGGCTGGGCTACGTGGCGCTCGCCCGCTGCCCTGCAGGTGCGCACCGACGCGCCCGCACGCTCCACCGGCGCACGCATCGCAGAGGCCATGCTGGTCAACCTCCTCAATCCCAAGCTGTCGCTGTTCTTCCTCACGTTCCTGCCGCAGTTCATCGCGCCGGGCGAAGCGCAGCCCGCGGCACGCATGGCGCAGTTGTCGCTGGTGTTCATGGCGATGACGTTCGTGGTGTTCCTGGCCTACGGCGTCTTTGCGGCACGGTTTCGCAACCAGGTCCTGGAGCGCCCGAGCGTGCTGCTGTGGCTGCGGCGCGGCTTTGCTGCGGCGTTCGTGGCACTGGGGGGAAAGCTGGCGCTGATGCAGCGTTAGACCAGCGCCAGCGCCGGCGCCGGCGCCGGCTCACCAGGTATCGACGAACCGGTGCCCCAGCGGCGCCACCTGCGCCGACGCCAGACCGCGCGCGAGCCACGCCCGGGTGTCGGCCGGGTCGATCACCGCATCGATCTCCAGCGTGGCGGCCATGTGCAGCGCCTCGCCGTTGGCGTATGACCTGGCCAGGAGCTTGGCGAACAGCGCGTCGCGCTCGGGGCCTTCGGGCAGGGCCTCCAGCTCCTTGCGAAAGCCCAGGCGCACCGCGCCTTCCAGGCCCATGGCGCCGAACTCGCCCGTGGGCCAGGCCACCGTGAACACGGGCGCATGGAAGCCCCCGGCCGTCATCCCCATCGCGCCCAGGCCGTAGCCCTTGCGCAGCACCACGCTGAAGGTGGGCACGCGCAGGCTGGCGGCGGTGACGAACAGGCGACTCACGTGGCGCACCTGGGCCGTGGCCTCGACCTCGGGGCCGACCATGAAGCCGGGCGTGTCCACCAGGCTCACGATAGGCAGACCATGCGCGTTGCACAGCTGCATGAAGCGCGCGCCTTTGTCGGCCGCATCGGCGTCGATGGCGCCGCCCAGGTGCAGCGGGTTGTTGGCCAGAAGGCCCACGGGGCGGCCTTCGATGCGCGCCAGCGCGGTGTGGATGCCGGCGCCGAAGCCGGTGCGCAGCGGCAGCAGGCTGCCGTCGTCCACCAGGCCCGCCATCGCCGTGCGGGTGTCGTACACGCGCAGGCGGTTCTGGGGCGCCACGGCGCGCAGCAGGCGCTGGTCGGGTGCGGACCACTGCGGTGTGCGGCCCTGGAAGAACGACAGGTAGTGGCGCGCGGCCTGCACCGCCCCGGCCTCGTCCTCCACCAGCACGTCGATCACGCCATTGGCATGCTGCACGCGGCTCGGGCCGATCTGCTCGGGCTTGAAGATGCCCAGGCCGCCGCCTTCGATCATGGCCGGGCCGCCCATGCCGATGTTGCTGCCGCGCGTGGCGATGATCACGTCGCTGCAGCCCAGCAGCGCCGCGTTGCCCGCAAAGCAGCGCCCCGCCGCGATGCCGATCACCGGCACCTGGCCCGACAGCGCGGCGTAGCTGGCGAACGTGTGCACGTGCAGGCCTGCCACGATGGGCATGTCGGTATCGCCCGGGCGGCCACCGCCGCCTTCGGCCCACAGCACCACCGGGAGCTTCTGCGCGAGGGCGATGCCCAGCATGCGGTCGGTCTTGGCGTGGTTGCGCGCACCCTGGGTGCCGGCCAGCACGGTGGCGTCGTACGACATGACGACGGCGCGGGATTTCTCGGGCCCGAAGAGTGCGCCGTTGATGCCGCCGATGCCGGTGACCATGCCGTCGGCCGGCGTGTTGGCGATCAGATCCTGAAGGCTGCGGCGGCGCGTCTGCGCGGCGATGGCCAGCGCCCCGTATTCGATGAAGCTGCCGTCGTCGCACAGGTCGGCGATGTTCTCGCGCGCGGAGCGGCCGCCTTGGGCGTGGCGCTTGTCCATCGCCTCGGGGCGCGCGGCGTCGAGCGTGAAGGCATGGCGGTCGATCACGCGCTGCAGGTCGGCGCGGATGTGGTCGGGGTCGAGCGCGGCGCTGCCCGGCGCTTGCACAGCCGCCGCATCTGCGACGGCCTCCAGCACCAGCAGCGGCTGCCCCTGCACCAGGTAGCCGCCCGCCACGGCCAGCAGCGCACCCACGCGGCCTGCATGCGGGGCCAGCAGCACGTGCTCCATCTTCATGGCCTCGAGCACGGCCAGCTCGGCACCTGCGGCGACCACGTCGCCCTGGGCCACGCTGAGCTGCACCAAGCGTGCAGGCATGGGAGCCAGCACCGCGCCTGGCGGTGCGAGCGTGGGGGCGAGAGCGGACGCAGTGTTTTGAGTGTCTTTCAGGCCGCTACCGCTTGTTGGACGAGCGCTAGCAGCTATGTTTTTAGTAGCATCCAGCAATGCAGGCAGCACCGATTCGAGCCAGCGCGTGTGCACCTGCTGGCTCTCCATCTCGGGCCGCGCGGCCAGCGCCTGCAGCAGCGCCAGGTTGGTGGCCACGCCCTCGATGCGGCACTCGGCCAGCGCGCGCTGCGAGCGGCGCAGTGCATCGGCAAAGCGCGGGCTGCGCGTGTGCACGATGAGCTTGGCCAGCAGCGTGTCGTAGTGCGGCGACGGCGCGTCGCCCGCTGCGCCGTGCGTGTCCACGCGCACGCCGGGGCCCGTGGGCAGGTCGAAGCGGACCAGCGTGCCGCTGCCGGGCATGGCGCCGCCCTGGGCATCCAGCGTCTCGGCGTTGATGCGCCACTGCACCGCAAAACCATGGACAGGCGGCGGCGCGGCGGGGTTCAGGCCAATGTCCTGCAGCGTGCGGCCCGCGGCCAGCGCGATCTGGGCCTGCACCAGGTCCACGCCGGTGACTTCTTCGGTGATGGTGTGCTCCACCTGCAGGCGCGGGTTGCATTCGATGAAGACAAACGGCAGGTCGCTCGACGCCAGGTCCACCAGGAACTCGAAGGTGCCCAGGCCTTCGTAGGCCACGGCCCGCGCCATCGACAAGGCAGCGGTGGTGATGCGCTCGCGCAGCGCTGCGGGCAGCGAAGGGCTGGGCGCGATCTCCACCACCTTCTGAAAGCGCCGCTGCAGCGTGCACTCGCGCTCGCCCAGCGCGATCACCTCGCGCCCGTCGCCCAGCACCTGCACTTCGATGTGGCGGGCGTTGACCATCAGGCGCTCCACGTACACGCCGTCCACCCCAAAGGCAGCCTGCGCCTCGCTGCGGCAGCGTGCGTAGGCGGCGGGCAGGTCATCGGCCGACGCCACCGCGCGCATGCCGCGCCCGCCGCCGCCGCCGATGGCCTTGATGACGATGCCTGCCGTGGCGTGCTGCGCGAAGAAGGCCTGCGCCTCGCCCAGCGCCACCGCCGCCTGCGTGCCGGGCATGAGGGGCACGCCCTGCTGCTGTGCCAGCGCGCGGGCCTGCGCCTTGTCGCCGAACAGCGCCAGCTGCGCGGGCGTGGGGCCGATGAAGCGCAGCCCGGCCTCGGCGCACGCACGGGCGAAGTCGGCGCGCTCGCTCAGGAAGCCGTAGCCCGGGTGCACGGCATCGCAGCCCTGGGCCTTGGCAATGGCGATGAGGCGTGCACCGTCCAGGTATGCCGCCGGGCCGGTCGACCCCAACGCCACGGCCGTGGTGGCCGCGTGCACGTGGGGGCTGGCGGCGTCATCGTCGGCATACACGGCCACGCTGGCAATGCCCAGGTCGTGCAGGGCGCGCACAGTGCGCAGTGCGATCTCTCCCCGGTTGGCGATCAGGACTTTGGCGAAGAAGGGCAAGGTCATGGTTTTGATTCTTTTTTTATAGCTTTTAGCGCTTTACTGATAAGCGCTGGCGGCCATTTTTTCTGGTTGATGGACTCATGGAACTGCGCTCGCCTCGCAGCGCTTGCAACTGCCGGGGCCCACACCAGGGCTCCCGCGCAAGGGCCGCCCCGCCGCGCTGGGAGCGCCCCCGTCCCTAGCGCGAAGCGCGTAGAGAGAGGGGGAAGGCGCCGCAGGCGACTCAGGGGGTGTTTCATGCATCCCGAAGCAGGCGGCGCAGCACTTTGCCAGCGCCCGTGGCGGGCAGTGCGTCGATGAAACGCACCTCGCGCGGGGCTTTGTAGGGCGCCATGTTCTCGCGGCACCAAGCCACTAGGCCGGCAGCGTCCACATCCTGGCCGGGCTTCTTGACGATGAAGGCGCGCACCACCTCACCCTTTTCTGCATCGGGCACGCCAATAACCGCGGCCTGTGCCACGGCAGGGTGTTTGATGAGCAAGGTCTCGACCTCTTCGGGGAACACGCTGTAGCCCGACACCTTGATCATCTCCTTGAAACGGCCGATGAAGGTGAGGTAGCCCTCCGCATCGATCTTGCCCATGTCGCCGGTGTAGACCCAGCCGTCACGCAGCGTCTTGGCCGTGGCCTCGGGCTTGTTCCAGTAGCCCTGGAAGTTGCCGGGGCCGTGGATGGTGATCTCGCCCACCTCGCCGGTGGGCAGCGGCGCGCCGGTGTCGGGGTCGACGATGCGCAGGGTGTTGCCCGGCACGGGCTTGCCCTGCGTGCCCCAGCGGATGGCGTCCACCGGCATGGCGGTGTCTACCGTGTGGGTTTCGGACAGCCCGTAAGCCGCCTCGTGCGAGATGCAGTTCGGCGCGAACTGCTGCCATTGCTGGGCCAGCGCCTCGGTGAAGGTGATGCCGAAGCTCGTGACCGGGTTGCGGCGCAGCGCGCTCCAGTCCATGCCGCGCGCGCCCGGCACTTGCATGAGCGCGCCGTTCATGGGCGCGATGCTGTACCACCAGGTGACGCGGTGGCGCTCCAGCGCCTGGGCCACGCCCAGCGGGTCGAAGCGGTACAGCAGCACCGCGGTGGCGCCGGTGTAGACCGGCAGGTTCACCCCCATCACCATGCCGGCGATGTGGTACAGCGGTGCCACGGCCAGCAGCGTCTCGTGCGGCGTCATGCCGTTGCAGTCGGCGGAGGCCGCCGTCTTGAACGTGGCGTTGCCGTAGCTCAGCATCGCGCCCTTCGGCAGGCCGGTGGTGCCCGAGGTGTAGGTCATCAGCGAGACGTCGTCCATCGACAAGGCCACCGGCGCGGGCCGCGCGCCGGTGCGCGTGGCGGCCAGAAAGTCCTCACAGCCCGGCGGCACGGGGGCCATGGCGGCGCGCAGGGCCAGTAGCTCGGCGGGGATGTCGATGCTGGGTTCGCCGGCCGGCAGCAGTTCGGCGTAGCGCACCACGAACACGTGCGCGAGCGCGGTCTTCGCGCGCACCTTGTCCACCACGGGCAGCAGCACGTCGGCCGCCACCACCACGCGCGCCTGCAGGTCGGTGAGCTGGTATTCGAGCTCGTGCTCCTTGTTCAGCGGCCCGCAGGGGCATACGATGGCACCGATCTTCTGGATGCCGTAGTGCGCCATCACGTACTGCGGGCAGTTGTTCATGAACAGCGCCACGGGCTCGCCCTTGGCCACGCCGAGTGCCTGCAGCCGCGCCGCGAATGCGTCGCTGGCCGCGTCGATCTCTGCCCAGGTGAGGGGCCGGCCGTACCAGAGGTAGGCCACGCGGTCGGGCGTGTCGCGCGCGTGGCGGCGCAGGTGTTCGTGCAGCGGCAGCTGCGGTGCGGCAGAGGTCATGGCGTTGTCTCCGAGGTGTCTGGCATCGCTGGTTCCTGGCGGCTGCTCAGGGTTTTCGCTGAGTGCCCGCACCCGCCAGCGTCTTGCCAATATATACCGCTCGGTAGAACAATGCTACCCATGGGTATAAGTCAACCGTCGCACAAAGGACAGCCATGAAACAGCAGCCCCCCGTGCAGGCCACCGGCCGGCAAAAGGCCGCCACGGCCGGCTCGGACGAGAAGCGCGAACGCATCCTGCGCGCGGCCGAGGCGCTGTTCGATGCGCAGGGCTACGCCAACACCACCATCGAGCAGATCGTGCAGCGGCTGGGCGTGACCAAGCCCTTTGTGTACTACTACTTCCGCAACAAGCAGGAGATCTTCGAGACGCTGTCGTGGGCGCCCGCGGTGGCGTGCTTCACGGCCATGGACTTTGCCGAGGACGATGCGCGCGCCGCCCATGTCAAGGTGACCGAAGGCATCGAGCGGCTGATCCGCGCGACGCTGGCGCACCACCCGTCGGCGTTCTTCCCGTACCGCGAGCCGCAGGTCTACCGGCCCGAGTACCTGGCGGCGCAAAAGGATCTGGCGAACCACTTCTACGACCAGTTGTGCGCGCTGCTCGAACAGGGCCGCGACGACGGCATGTTCGAGTTCAACGACACCAAGATCACCGCGCTGGCCGCGTGCAGCCTGCCCGGCTTTCTCTACAACTGGTACCGGCCCGATGGGCGCCTGTCGCAGGACGAGGTGGCACACGAGCTGGCTCAACTGGCCTGGCGCGTGCTGGGGCTGCGGCGCACCCGCAAGCGGGACAAGGCATAGCAGCCCACGGCCCCGCGGCGCAGGGCCCTGCAGACGACAGCTTCACAACAACAGGAGACAACGACGCCATGAAAACCGCCTTCCTCACCACCCCGCTGGCCGCTGCGGCAGCCCTGCTGATCGGCACGGCCGCCAGCGCGCAGGAGACCTTCAAGGTCGCCTACATCGACCCGCTGTCGGGCCCGTTCGCCAACGTGGGCGAGCTGATGCTCACGCACACGCAGTACGCCATCGAGGACATCAACGCCAAGGGCGGCGTGCTCAAGGGCGTGAAGCTGCAATTGCTGCAGTTCGACAGCAAGCTGTCTGCGCAGGAGAGCCAGAGCGCGCTGCAGGCCGCCATCGACCAGGGGGCCAAGGCCATCGTGACCGGCGGCTCGGGCTCGTCGGTGGTCACCGCGCTGGTGCAGGCCGCGGCGCGCCACAACCAGCGCAACCCGGGCAAGGAGATCCTGGTGCTGAACCACTCGTCCATCGACCCGGAGCTGACGGGCAAGGCATGCAACTTCTGGCACTTCCAGTTCGAGGCGAACACCGCCATGAAGATGAAGGCGATTGCCAACTACATCAAGAAGCAGCCGGACATCAAGAAGGTGTACCTGCTGAACCAGGACTACGCGCACGGCAAGCAGTGGGCACACTACGGCCGCGAGATGGTGGGCCTGGCGCGGCCCGACGTGCAGTTCGTGGGCGAGGCGCTGCACCCCATCGGCCGCGTGAAGGACTTTGCGCCCTACCTCGCCAAGGTCAAGAGCACCGACGCCGACTCCATCATCACCGGCAACTGGGGGCAGGACATGACGCTGCTGCTGAAAGCCGCGGGCGATGCGGGCTACAACCTGCGCTACTTCAACCACAGCGCGGGCTCCATTCCCGGGACGGTGCTGGCCGTATCGCAGGCCAAGCAGGGCCAGCTGACCTGGGTGGCCGAATGGCATCCGGGCCAGGCCGACACCCCCAAGGTGGATGGCCTTGCCAAGGCCTACAAGGCCAAGACGGGCAAGGACTTCCTTGCGCCGCGCATCGAGATGACGCCGCGCTTTCTGGCCGCCGCGATCCAGAAGGCGCAGTCCACCGACGCGGTGAAGGTGGCGCGCGCCCTGGAAGACCTGACGCTCGACTCCGTGGTGGGCCCGGTGCGCATGCGCGCAGAGGACCACCAGCTGCTGCTGCCGCAGGTGGTCAACACCATCGCGCCGGTGGATGGCAAGACCGTCAAGGTCGGATGGGAGGGCACGAACTACGGCTTCCGCACCGACGCGGCCTACACCGGCAATGAGCTGGCGCAAGGCACGGACTGCAAGATGACCCGGCCTTGACTGCACGGCACATCTGCGCGCGGTAGACCCCACAGCGGCAGCCGCCACAGGCCGCCGCTACCATGGCCGGTCTTTGCATTCATCGACCCGACCCACAAGGACCGCGCCCATGCCCGACTTTCGCAGCGACACCGTCACCCAGCCCACGCCCGCCATGCGCGAGGCCATGTTCAAGGCCCCGCTGGGCGACGATGTGTTTGCCGACGACCCTTCGGTGAACGCGCTGCAGGAGCATGCGGCGCAGTTGCTGGGCTTCGAGGCCGCACTGTTCGCGCCCTCGGGCACGCAGACCAACCTGATCGCGCTGTGGGGGCACTGCCAGCGCGGCGACGAGGCCATCGTGGGCCAGAGCTGGCACACCTACCGCTGGGAGGCCGGCGGCATGGCGGTGCTGGGCTCCATCCAGCCGCAGCCGGTGGAGACGCAGCCCGATGGCACGCTGCGCATTGCCGACATCGCTGCCGCCATCAAGCCTGACGACCCGCACTTCGCGCGCACCCGCCTCGTGGTGCTGGAGAACACGACCGGCGGCCAGGTGCTGCCGCCCGCCTACATCGCCGAGGTGGCCCAGCTGGCGCGCAGCCGGGGGCTGGCCATGCACCTGGACGGCGCGCGCCTGTTCAACGCCGCCACGGCCAACGCGGCGCGCCACGGCACCGATGTGTACGACGAGGCGCGTGCGCTGTGCAGCCATTTCGATTCGGCGTCGCTGTGCCTGAGCAAGGGGCTGGGGGCGCCGGTCGGCTCGCTGGTGCTGGGCTCGCGCGACTTCATCCGCCAGGCCCGCCGCACCCGCAAGATCCTGGGCGGCGGCATGCGCCAGGCCGGCGTGCTGGCCGCCGCGGGCCACTACGCGCTGGACCACCACGTGCGCCGCCTGGCCGACGACCACGCGAACCTGGCAAGGCTGGCCCAGGGGCTGAGCGATGTCAACCAGCGCCATCCGGTGCTGCAGGGCAAGATCACGGTCCACCCCTGGCAGACCAACATCCTGTTCACCGACCTGCATGCGGATGTGGCCCCGGCGTTCACGGCCTGGCTGGCCGAGCACGGCGTGCGGGTGACGAGCAGCCTGTACGGCGTCGCCACGCGCCTGCGCTGGGTGGCGCACCTGGACGTGAGCGAGGCGGATGTGACCGCGGCGCTGGACTGCGTGGCGCGGTTCCAGTTGCCGGGCTGATCGACCTTCTCGCGCTTCAGGCGGTGGGGTAAGTCCGCCCGCCGAAGATGCCGGTGCCCACGCGCACCATCGTGCTGCCGGCGTGGATGGCAGCTTCCAGGTCGGCGGTCATGCCCAGGGACAGGGTGTCGAAGTGTTCGAGGCTGGGTTCCTGCAGCGCCGCTATCTGGTCAAAAAGCGCCTTGGCGCCCGCATGAAGGGCGCGCTGCGCTTCGAATTCAGGAGCATGGTCCGGGATGCTCATGATCCCGCGCACCACCAGCCGTGGCAGTTTCGCGACAGCGCGCACCAATTCCAGCGTGTCGGCGGGCGCCACGCCGGACTTGGTGGCGCCGCCGTCGATGTTGACCTGCACGCATATTTGTAACGGCGCCAGGTGCTCCGGCCGCTGGGCCGACAGGCGCTCGGCGATCTTCAGGCGGTCCACCGTGTGAACCCAGTCGAAGTGCTCGGCCACCAGGCGCGTCTTGTTGCTCTGGATGGGCCCGATGCAGTGCCACTGCAGCGCCACGGCGGGCTCCGCCGCGCGCAGGGCGATGATCTTGTCCACGCCTTCCTGGATGTAGTTCTCGCCGAAGTCGCGCTGCCCGGCAGCAACAGCCTCGGTCACCGCGTCGGCGCCGAAGGTCTTGGAAACGGCCAGCAGGAGGACGCTGGCGGGGTCGCGCGCGGCGGCTGTGCACGCCTGCGCCATCCTGCCCAGAACCTGTTGGAGGTTGTTAGCAATCGTGGTCATAATGTTTGACAGCGTATCAAACGATAGAGGGATTCCGTGGACATTACCCAACTGCTCGCTTTCAGCGTCAAGAACAAGGCCTCCGACCTGCACCTTTCAGCCGGTCTGCCGCCCATGATCCGGGTCCACGGGGATGTCCGCCGCATCAATGTCGATGCGCTCGACCACAAGACGGTGCATGCCATGGTGTACGACATCATGAGCGACTCGCAGCGCAAGACGTACGAAGAATTCCTCGAGGTCGACTTCTCGTTCGAGATCGAAGGCCTGGCGCGCTTTCGCGTCAACGCCTTCAACCAGAACCGCGGCGCGGCCGCCGTGTTCCGGACCATTCCTTCCAAGATCCTGACCCTTGAGCAGCTCAACGCGCCCAAGATCTTCGGCGACCTGGCCTTGAAGCCGCGCGGCCTGGTGCTGGTGACCGGCCCCACGGGCTCGGGCAAGTCCACCACGCTGGCCGCCATGGTCAACTACCTGAACGAAACCGAGTACGGCCACATCCTCACGGTGGAGGACCCGATCGAGTTCGTGCACGAATCCAAGAAGTGCCTGATCAACCAGCGCGAAGTCGGCCCGATGACGCTGTCGTTCGCCGCCGCGCTGAAGTCCGCGCTGCGCGAAGACCCGGACGCCATCCTGGTGGGCGAAATGCGCGACCTGGAAACCATCCGCCTGGCCATGACGGCTGCGGAAACGGGCCACTTGGTGTTCGGCACGCTGCACACCTCCAGCGCCGCCAAGACCATCGACCGGATCATCGACGTGTTCCCGGCCGAAGAAAAGGAAATGGTCCGCGCGATGCTGTCCGAGTCGCTGCAGGCCGTGATCTCGCAGACGCTGTGCAAGACCAAGGACGGCTCGGGCCGCGTGGCGGCGCACGAGATCATGCTGGGCACCAGCGCCATCCGCAACCTGATCCGCGAAGCCAAGGTGGCGCAGATGTACTCCACCATCCAGACCAGCAACAGCGTGGGCATGCAGACGCTGGACCAGAACCTGACCGACCTGGTCCGCCGCAACATCATCAGCCCGGCCGAAGCGCGTGCCAAGGCCAAGATCCCCGACAACTTCCCCGGCTGAAATGCGACACCCCCTGAGTCGCTTCGCGCCTTCCCCCTCTCTCGCATTGCTGCGCAATGCGGGATGGGGACACCCCCAGTGCGGCGGGGCGGCCCTTGCACGGGGGCGCTGGCTTGGGCCGCGCCGACTCCGAACGCTCTGCGATCCAGACTTCACCACATTGACAGACGACACGGCGGCGCACAGCGTCGCACTACGGAGCTCACTATGAAAGGCATTCTTGGCCTTCTGAAAATGAAAACCCGCAACGGCAAGCCCGCGGACGACCACACGGATTCCGTGCTGTTCTCCACCGCGTTCGCCGGCCAGGGCGTGGACGACTCGATGCTGGTGCCCTGGGAGGCCCGCGCTGTGGAAGTGGGCGCCAAGCGCCTGCCCACGAGCCGCGGCGGCAAGCTGCTGCAGGGGCTGTGGGCCAAGGACAAGTACATGGCGCACCTGGACAAGGACGCCGTGGAGCGCATGGAGCGCTTCTTCGAGTTCGCCGCCATCCCGTCCAACCGCGATGTGATCCGCCAGGACGAGTACGGCAACTTCATGGTGGTGCTGCTCACCGGCACCATCGCGGTGGACCGCGTGCAGCCCTGGGGCGAGCAGCTGCGCCTGGCCGAGACGCGGCCCGGCGACATCCTGGGCGAGATGTCGCTGCTGGACAGCGGCATCCGCTTTTCGGCCTGCACCACGCTGACCGACTGCGAGATTGCGGTGCTGTCGGCCGAAGCCATGGACGACATGATGACCAAGGACCCGCAACTGGCAGCCAGCCTGATCGCCCTGCTGGCCCGCAAGCTGTCGCTGCGGCTGCGCGTCGTCAGCGCCCGCCTGAGCGACAACCAGAAGTGACACCACCGATGCGCCGACGATTCAACATCATCAACAGTGGCCGTCCCGCGGACGAACACGCCAGGGAGAAAATCTGATGGAACGCGATCAGGCCAGTAAATTCATCAATGACCTGCTCAAGCTGATGGTGAGCCGCAATGGCAGCGACTTGTTCATCACGGCAGACTTCCCGCCCGCGATCAAGGTGGATGGCAAGGTGACCAAGGTCTCGCCGCAGCCGCTCACGCCCGCCCACACGCTGACTCTGGCCCGCTCGGTGATGAGCGACAAGCAGGTGGCCGACTTCGAGCGCACCAAGGAATGCAACTTCGCCATCTCGCCCGCAGGCGTGGGCCGGTTCCGGGTGAACGCGTTCGTGCAGCAGGGGCGCGTGGGCATGGTGATGCGGACGATTCCGCTCACGCTGCCCACCATCGACGGACTGGGCGTGCCGCAGGTGCTCAAGGACGTGACGATGACCAAGCGCGGCCTGTGCATCCTGGTGGGTGCCACGGGCTCGGGCAAGTCGACCACCCTGGCCGCCATGGTGGACTGGCGCAACGAGAACTCGTTCGGCCACATCATCACCGTGGAAGACCCGGTGGAATTCGTGCACCCGCACAAGAACTGCGTGGTCACGCAGCGCGAAGTGGGCCTGGATACCGACAGCTGGGAAGCGGCCCTGAAGAACACGCTGCGCCAGGCGCCCGACGTGATCCTGATGGGCGAAATCCGCGACCGCGAAACCATGGAGCACGCCGTGGCGTTTGCCGAGACCGGCCACTTGTGCCTGGCCACGCTGCACGCCAACAGCGCCAACCAGGCGCTGGACCGGATCATCAACTTCTTCCCCGAAGAGCGCCGCCCGCAACTGCTGATGGACCTGTCGCTCAACCTGCGCGCCATGGTGTCGCAGCGCCTGATTCCCAAGCAGGACGGCAAGGGCCGGGCTGCCGCCGTGGAGATCATGCTGAACACGCCGCTGATCTCGGATCTGATCTTCAAGGGCGATGTCCACGAGATCAAGGAGATCATGAAGAAGAGCCGCAACCTGGGCATGCAGACCTTCGACCAGGCGCTGTTCGACCTGTACGAGGCCAACATGATCACCTACGAGGACGCGCTGCGCAACGCCGATTCGCTGAACGACCTGCGCCTGCAGATCAAGCTCAACAGCCAGCGTGCCAAGTCGCCGGACCTGGCGCAGGGTACCGAGCATTTCGCGATTGTTTGAAGCCCCCTGAGTCGCCTGCGGCGCCATCCCCCTCAGGGGGACGCCACCGGTGGCCGGGCAAAGCCCGCTCCACGGTGGCCCTGGCAAGTGCACGCCCATCGCGGGCTTTTCGTTTTTTTGATCCACCCATTTCTGTATTCACATGCCAAGCACGAATCCCCGCAGCTACGACGCCACCCCTTCCCGCAAGGTCGCCTTCCTGGGCCTGGGGGTGATGGGCTATCCGATGGCCGGACACCTCGCGCTGGCGGGGCATGAGGTCACGGTGTACAACCGCACCGCTACCAAATCGATAGCTTGGTGCGCAGAGTACGCGGGCGCCACAGCCCCAAAACATGCACCCACGCCGCGCGAGGCGGCGGCCGGGGCGGACATCGTGTTCTGCTGCGTGGGCAATGACGATGACCTGCGCTCCGTGACGCTCGGTGCCGACGGTGCGTTTGCGGGCATGAAGCCGGGCGCGGTCTTCGTGGACCACACCACCGCGTCGGCCGAGGTGGCGCGCGAGCTGTATGCCGCCGCCAAGGCGCAGGGCCTGCAGTTTGTCGATGCGCCCGTGTCGGGCGGCCAGGCCGGTGCGCAGAACGGGCAGCTCACGGTGATGTGCGGTGGCGACGCCGACGCATTCAACACCGCCCAGCCCGTGGCCGCGGCGTTTGCCCGCGCCTTCACGCTGCTGGGCGACAGCGGCGCGGGCCAGCTGGCGAAGATGGTCAACCAGATCTGCATCGCCGGGCTGGTGCAGGGCCTGTCCGAGGCCGTGGCCTTTGGCCAGAACGCGGGCTTGGACATGAAGCAGGTGCTGGACGTGATCGGCAAGGGCGCGGCCCAGAGCTGGCAGATGGACAACCGCGGCAAGACCATGGTGGACGACAAGTTCGACTTCGGCTTTGCGGTGGACTGGATGCGCAAGGACCTGGGCCTGGTGCTGGACGAGGCCAAGCGCAACGGCTCGCGCGTGCCGGTGACGGCGCTGGTGGACCAGTTCTATGCCGACGTGCAGAAGATGGGCGGCAACCGCTGGGATACGTCGAGCCTGGTCAAGCGGCTGAAATAACTCCCCCTGAGTCGCCTGCGGCGCCTCGGTGGCACGCGCCGCAGGCGCGGCCTCTTCGGCCTGTCCAAGCCTGCGCAGGCAGGCTTGGAGCCGCGGGCCTCAGCCCCCGAGGGGGGACGCACCCGGTGGCCCGGCGGAGCCGGTTCCACGGGTGCGCTGGCTTGTGCAGCGCCAGTTTCACAGCACGGCGCGCAGGGTCGTCGCCAAGAAAAGAATCCCGGCCGCGTGTTGCGCGCCGGGATTTCTTTTTTAGTCAGAGGTCGTGCAGGCTGGCACGCCCGCCCGCTGATCTTCAGCCGCCTGCAGGCCGGGTGTTGTCCGTGGTGACGGGCGCGGGCTGCGGGGCGATGCGGCGCAGTTCTTCTTCCGAGACAATCTCGAACACGCGCACCACCTTGGTCACGCCGCTCACGCCGCGCGCGATGTCGGAGGCGCGGGTGGCTTCGCGCTGCGACACGCGGCCCATCAGGTAGACGATGCCGCGCTCGGTCACCACCTTGAAGGAGTTGGCCGAGATGTCCTTGGCGTCCACCAGACTGGCGCGCACCTTGCCGGTGATGAAGGTGTCGTTGGAGCGCTGGCTCAGCGTGGTGGTGGGCATGACGGCCAGGTCGTTAACCACCGAGCGGGTGTTCTCCACCTGCGAGACGATCTGCTCCACGGTCTGCCGGTCCTGGGCGCTGGCCACTTCGCCGGTCAGCAGGGCCTGGCGGTTGTAGCTGGTCACGTTGACGTGCGCGCGGTCGCCCAACGTTTCGCGGATGCGGGCGGCAGCGCGCAGTTCGATGCCTTCGTCCTCGATCTGCGTGCCGGCCGTGCGGCGGTCGATGGCCATCACGCCACCGACCATCGCGCCGCCGACGATCAGCGGTGCGCAGGCCGACAGGCCCGCAGCCAGGGCGGCTGTGGCGAGCACGGTGCATACGGCACGGGACGCGCGCGATGCACGGCGAAGGGTCGGGTTCATGGTCGTCGTCGTTTGCGTCATAGCGGAATCTCCTGTTCACCAAGTAACTGAGCGTCCACGCCGTCGCTCAGGCAGTGCAGCACCAGGGCATGCACTTCGCGCACACGCGCGGCGCGGTCGTGGGGGACGCTGATCAACACATCGGTCTCGCGCAGCAGCGCCGCCAGCTTGCCGCCCGTGCGGCCGGTGAGGGCCACCACGGTCATGTCGCGCTCATGCGCGGCCTCGGTGGCGGCGATCAGGTTGGCATCGTTGCCGGTGGCCGAGAGCAGCAGCAGCACGTCGCCCGCCTGGCCCAGCGCGCGCACCTGGCGGGCGAACTGCTGCGTGGCGTCGTGCACCGCCCCCGCGCCGACGGCGGCCGAGGTGAGCAAAGTGCTGTCGGACGAGAGGGCCAGCGCGGCCAGCTCCGGACGTTCGCGCTCGAAGCCGGTGACGCAGAAGGCGGCGAACTGCTGGGCTTCGGCGGCCGAGGGGCCGTTGCCGCAGGCCAGGACCTTGCCGCCGCTGGTCACGCAGGCCAGGATGGCCTGCACGGCGGCGGCGATGGGGTGGCTCAGGGCTTGCGCGGCCTGGTACTTCAGGTCGGCGCTGTCGATGAAATGCTGTTGGATGCGTTGCTCAAGCATGAGGGCCCGATGATACCCGCCGCGTGTTACAGCTTTTGTAGCAAACCGTTGCCGCCTGCCGTGGCCTGCAAGTGCTACTGTGCATCGAACGCCGCCTTGATCCACTGCACCGTGCCCTCCAGCAGCACCACGTCGAACCGGCACGGCGGCGGCGATGGCAGGCGCAACAGGTAGTGGCGCGCCGCAAAGACGATGCGCTGCTGCTTGGCGGCGCTGATGCTCGCGCCCGCGCCGCCGAAGGACGTGCTGGCGCGGCTGCGCACCTCCACGAACACCAGCGTGCCGTCCCGATCGCGCATGATGAGGTCGATCTCGCCCCCGCCGCGGCCGGGCGTCCGATAATTGCGCACCACGAGCTGCAGGCCCTGCGCCTGCAGGTACGCCAGGGCCCGGTCTTCTGCCGCATTGCCGCGCTCGCGCGTGGTGGTGCTGGCGGTCGCCGTGGCTGTGGTGCCCGCAGCGCGGCCGGGCGCCACAGGCGTGGCCGCAGCAGACTTCTTTCTTCCAAGGAAATTCATTGAGCGCTTCTTTCGCTTCAGCCCAGAGCGCCGCGCATGAGGCAGCGGCTGCGCAGCATTATCCGCAGGGGGCGCTGTACGTGGTGGCCACGCCCATCGGCAACCTGGCGGACATCACGCTGCGCGCGCTGCACGTGCTGCAGCTGGTGAACGCCGTGGCCTGCGAGGACACGCGCCACACGCAGTCGCTGCTGCGCGCCTACGGCATCGACAAGAACGCCGGTCAGCTGCTGGCCGTGCACCAGCACAACGAGGCCGAGGCCGCGCAGGCCGTGGTGCAGCGGCTGCAGCAAGGCCAGCGCGTGGCCTACGTGAGCGACGCCGGCACCCCGGGCGTGAGCGACCCCGGCGCGCGCCTGGTGGCCGCCGTGCAGGCCGCCGGGCTGCGGGCCGTGCCCCTGCCGGGCGCGAGCAGCGTGACCACGGCGCTGAGCGTGGCGGGTGCGGTGGCGCACAGCACCGAGCACGGCGGCTTTGTGTTTGCGGGTTTTCTGCCGGTCAAGAATGCCGAGCGGGCCGCCGTCATCCACAAGCAGCTGGCCGGCGAGCCCCGCTGCGTGGTGCTGCTGGAGGCCCCGCACCGCATCGGCGAACTGGCCACCGCCCTGGCCGTGCTGGGCGACCGCCCGGTGACGCTGGCGCGCGAGCTGACCAAGCAGTTCGAGGAAGTGACCACCCAGCCCGCGCATGCCCTGGCGGCCTGGCTGGACGGCGGGCCGCAGCGCTCGCGCGGCGAGTTCGTGGTGCTGCTGCACCCGGTGCCCGTGGCGGCCGACGACGGCGAGAGCCTGCGCGTGCTGCGCCTGCTGGTGCGGGAGCTGCCCCTGAAGACCGCCGTGCGGCTGGCGGCCGAGATCACAGGCGCATCGCGCAACGTGCTGTACGACACGGCGCTGGCGTGGAAGCGCGGCGATGCAGCGGGTGTTGAAGACAGCGAAGAGCCGGCAGACTGAATACGGCCTGCATCCAGCATGAAAATGGCCTCTACCGCTTGATAGACAAGCGCTAGCAGCTATAACTTTAGTAGCAAATGGATTCCGGCAGGGACGCCGCCCACGGTGCGGCTGCACCCCGTGCCGCGCGCACCTCGCAACGGCCCGATCAGCCCGATAGCTGAACCCACTGAACCCACCGAACTCACTGAATCGACTGGATCAACTCGATTCAGCGCATCGGCTCACCAACAACTCAGCACTCTCAGCGCGACACGGCCAGTCCCGCCGCCACCCCGCCGAACAGGTCTCCCTCGACCTGCGGCGTGTCCGGGAAAGCTTCCCTCAGTGCCTGCCGCAGCGGCCGCAGCGCGGACGAGCCACCCGTCAGGTAGATGGCGTCCACGCCCTGCGGGCCCAGGCCCGCCTGCTGCACGCAGTCGTGCGCGCAGGCCACCACCTGGGCCAGCGGCTGGGCCAGAAACTGCGACAACCCCTGGGGCGTGACGGCGGCCTGCAGCCCGCGCTCGATCCAGTCGAGCGGCATGGGCGCCTCGGCGTCGGCCAGGGACGCCGCGATCTTGGCCTGCTCCACCGTGTCGGCCATGCGGTGCCCCAGCCGTTCGCGCAGCACGTACATCAGGCGCTCGTACAGGCGCGGGTCCGCGTAGTCGGTGCGCAGGCTCTGCGCGTCGCGCAGCGCCTTGGGCGAGTACAGCCACTGGATCAGGTGCCAGGTCGACAAATCGAAAAACACGCGGCTGGGCACCTCCCGCCCCGAGGGCCCGGTGTGGCGAAAGCCCAGCAGCGGCATCAGCAGGTCCAGGCTGAGGCGGCGGTCGAAGTCCGTGCCGCCCACGTGCACGCCGGTGGTGGCCAGCACGTCGCCGCTGCGGTCGGGCCGCGCAAAGCGGTCCGGCCCCAGCCGCACCACGGTGAAGTCGGACGTACCGCCGCCGATGTCCACCACCAGCACGATGGATTCGCGGGCTATGCGCTGCTCGTAGTCGAGCGCGGCGGCGATGGGCTCCAGCTGGAACGACACCTCGGAAAACCCCGCGTCCACCGCGGCCTGGCGCAGCGCGGCCTCGGCCTGCTGGTCGCGCTCGGCATCGTCGTCCACAAAATGCACCGGCCGCCCCATCACCACGCGCGCGGGCATGCCGCCCAGGTCGTCGCAGGCCTTGCCCACCAGCATCCGCAAAAACAGGCTGATGACGTCCTGGTAGCTCACCAGCTTGTCGTGCACCACGGTCTTGTCCTGCAGCAGCGCGCTGCCCAGCAGGCTCTTGAGCGAGCGCATCAACCGCCCCTCGGTGCCCGCCAGGTACTGCGCCACCGCGTCCCGCCCGAAGTGGGTGCGGTGGTCCTCACCGTTGAAGAACAGCGCCGTGGGCAGCGCGCGCGCCTCGCCCTCCAGCGCGATCATCCGGGCCGGGCCCGTGCCCTGGCGCACCGCCATCGCGGAGTTGGACGTGCCGAAGTCGATACCGAGGGTGGTGTCCTGCAAAAGACGCATGGTCATGAAAATAGGGCAATGAAAGAACGCTTGCAGCAGCAGCACGCGCTCACACACGCTCGGAACCTGCAGACGAAAAAATGAAGAATGGAGGATGAAAAACGGGGCACCAAGCCCCGTGGCTGCCGACCCATGGGCGGCACACCCCAGGCAGTGCTTGCGCAACGTCGGGCCGAAATGATAGTGGCGCCCGCAGCGAGTGCGGCGCAAACACCGGCAAAGGGCCTGGATTCTCCACCATCCGGCGCACACCCGGGCGGTCACCGCCGCGGGCTGCAACGGACTGGTGCGCCGGCCCCTCAGCGTGGGTATCGACGGGGGGTGCCGCTCAAAGGCAGTCCGCGACGAGCTGGAACGCCTGGCCCGAGCCCACCATCGGCTCTGCGGGCGCGCCGGGTGCCGCATGCACCTGCCGCCCGACGGTGGCCAGGAAAGTGCCCGGCGCCACCTCCGAGATGGCGATCACGCCGATGATGGGCCGCTTGCTCTGCGCATGGTCGCCGCAGTGGTGCGACAGGGCCAGGCCCCGCGCGTCGAGCTTCACGCCCACCATCTCGCAGGATTTGAGGGGTGCCGCGAAGTAGGTGCCGCGCCCCACCAGATAGGCATTCATCCGGTCCATGCACACGCGGCGCGGGCCCGAGGCGCCCGAAGCCTTGGGGGCGCCGTCCGCCAGGTCGAAGTCCACGAACTCGTAGAGCCCTGGAGGGAATTTCGCATCCCACTGCCGAAACTGGTCCGGTGTGGGCAACCCCTGCGCTGACGCCAGCGGCGCTGCGGCGGCGATCAATACGGTGGCTATCAAAAGGGTCGATGGACGCATGGCTTCTTTTCCTGTCGGTCGGTCGATGGGTATGTTGGCAGGCTGCCGGTTGGCTCGTCGGTGGTGTTCGGGGATCGCCCGCTCGGCCCGCCCGGCGCCGCAGGGGGCCACACTACACGCTCCCAGGCCATCCCGGCCAACCGCACTCCAAAATCGAAGTGATGGCTCGCATCAGCGCCGACCGCTGTGCATGGCAGGGCGCCTCATGCACCATGGCGGGTTTGTCATCCTTCACCGCCCACCATGAAACTCGCTGCCGTCATCACCACCCTGTCCCTGGCCGCCACCTGCGCGCACGCGCAGTCCAAGCAGGACTTTCAGGCCGCACTCGACCGCGAGATGCATGTCATCGACGCGGCCACGGTGGCCACCTGCAGCGCCCTGCACCCGGACCTGGCCCAGGACATCGACAAGAACTGGCGCCAGAACCTCGCCGCGCTGTCGGCCGACCTTACCGAGTACCGCAAGACCGACGCCTTTGCCAAGGCGAAGGCCAAGTACGAGCAGGAACAAACCCTCGAAGCCAGAAAGCCCGCGAACCAGAAGGTGTTTCAAGGCACCTGCAAGGCGATGGCCGGGCGATAGCGACGTCTGCGGGCGCCCAGCGCCGTGTGCGGCATGATGCCGGCACCTCTGGCGCGCCGGTGCTGCCAGAGACCCGGCCCGTTGACCCGGGGCACGGCGCCCCCAACCCGAGGATTGCCCCATGACCGCCCCTTCGACACCCGATACCCCGCCGCGCGTGGCCCTGGTGACCGGCTCCACATCGGGCATCGGCGCCGCCATTGCGCGCAGGCTCCGCCGCGAGGGCTATGCGGTGGTCCTGCACTCCCGCAGCTCGGCCGACACGGGGCGCGCCATGGCCGCCGAGCTGGTGCAGGCAACGTATGTGCAGGCGGACCTAGCGCTCGAAACCGACCGAATCCGGCTGGTCGACGAGGCCATGGGCGCCTGGGGGCAGCTCGACGTGCTGGTCAACAACGCCGGCATCAGCCGCGTCATCCCGCACGGCGACCTGGCGGCGGCCACGTCGGCGGTGTGGCATGAGCTGCACGAGGTCAATGTCGTGGCGCCCTTTCACCTCGTCGCCCTGGCCGAGCCCGCCCTGCGCGCGGCGGCGCAGCGTGGCCGCGCGGGCAGCGTCGTCAACATCAGCTCGCACGCAGGCGTGCGCCCGAAGGGTGCGTCCATTCCGTATGCGGTGAGCAAGGCGTCGCTCAACCACCTGACCCGCCTGCTGGCCCTGTCGCTCGGGCCGGACATCCGCGTCAACGCCGTGGCGCCGGGCCTGGTCGACACGCCGCTCACGGCCGACTGGACCGCCGCGCAGGCCCTGTGGCGCGAACGCGCCCCCATGCACCGCGCGGCCAGCGCCGACGACATCGCCCACGCCGTGGCGATGCTGGTGGCCTCCGACTATCTGACCGGGGAAGTGCTGCTGTCGGACGGTGGCTTGAACCTGACGTGAGGCCAGCGGGGCCGCACCCGCGGCCACCGGGCCACCGGGCCACCGGGCCACCGGGCTGCCAAGTAGGACGGCATCCATTGTGTGCAGCGGCGGCCCGCGCCCGCACCGCCAGCACGGGTTGCGATTTAAGATGCGCGCGTTTCCCGCCCGCGGGAAACAGCGAGCGGCCATGGAGCCCACGCACGCCTGCACAGCAGGGATGCGATGCAGGCTGGAGCCGACCGGTATCCCCTCACTACAGCTGCACACCATGGACTACCTGCAAACGCTCGCGGCCGACCCCGCCGCCTGGATCGCCCTGGCCACCCTCATTGCGATGGAGGTGGTGCTGGGGATCGACAACCTGATCTTCATCTCCATCCTCACCAACAAGCTGCCCGAGAAGGACCGCGCCCGCGCGCGCAACATCGGCATCGGGGCTGCACTGGTCATGCGGCTGGCGTTGCTGGGCACCATCGCCTTCATCGTCGGCCTGACCGAAACGGTGTTCACGCTCTTCGGCAAAGGCTTCTCCTGGCGCGACGTGATCCTGATCGCCGGGGGCCTCTTCCTGGTCTGGAAGGCCACCAAGGAAATCCACCACAGCGTGGACCCCGACCCCGGCCCCGACGTGTTCACCCCGCAAGGCCCGGGCCTGACCACGGCGGCAGCCATCGGGCAGATCCTGATGCTGGATCTGGTGTTCTCCATCGACAGCATCATCACGGCGGTGGGCATGACCCCCCACATCCCCATCATGGTGATCGCGATCCTGGTCACCGTCGCCGTGATGCTGTTCGCCGCCACGCCGCTGGCCAACTTCATCCAGGCCAACCCCACCATCGTGATGCTGGCGCTGGGCTTTCTGCTCCTGATCGGCACCACGCTGATCGCGGAAGGCTTTGGCGCGCCGATCCCCAAGGGCTACATCTACGCAGCGATGGCGTTCTCAGCGCTGGTCGAGGTGCTCAACATGGTGTCGCGCCGGGCGCGGCAGCGGCGCTCCGCGAAGTAACGACCGGGCCGGGCCGCGCTGCGCAGCGTTGCGTTGCGTTGCGTTGCAGTGCAGTGCAGTGCAGTGCAGTTCAGTGCAGTGCAGTGGGGCAATCAGCCCCCGTTGCCCCATCGCGGCACACCGGCCGGGTTATTTGTCGAACCCGCCCCGGTACCCAGCACTGCTCGGCTCAACGATGTCGCTGGCCGCCTCCGCAGTGCCCATGGCCGAGCTGGCATTCAGGTTCGGGCCGGCGGAATACTTCTCGCTGATGGTTCCAGGGCTTGTCGGTGCGGCCGTGCTCGCCCCGGGCTCGCTGCTAGAAAGCCGTGGGCATGATCCTTCTGGGCCTGGTGCTGGGGCTGGCGGGCACGGACGGCAACTCCGGCACGGCCCGCTATTCCCTCAGCGTGCCGGAACTCACCGACGGCCTCCACTTCGTGGCCCTGGCGATGGGCGTCTTCGGCTTTGCGGAAATCACCGCCAACGTCGAGCAGTGCGAGCACCGCGAGCCCTTCGGAAGAAAACCTGCGCGGGCCCCTGCTGCTCTCGCGCGGCGAGATCAAAGCCCTTGCCTCAGCCCGCACCTCAGCCCATGCCACCGGCACACCCAGGCTAGCGGCCCTCGCCCATTAAAGCGTTGGAAGGCAACATCTCGTCCAGCAGCTTGCGCGCCGTCTCCACGCCGGCCACGGGCAGGCCTGCGGGGTCGAGCAGGCCGACCTGCACCAGCACGCTGGCCTGGTCCCAGTAGATGTGCTCGTGGTAGAGCTTGTCGCCGCGGAACTTCACCACCGCCAGCAGCGGTATCTCCACACGCCGGCCCGTGGGCGCCACGCCGGGCAGCATCCACGGGATCTCGGTGGTGTGGGTAAAGCTAAAGAGCATTTCGTCGACCACCTGCGTGGCCCCGACCGTGCGGGAGATCGGGGTGAGGCTCGTGTCCGGCGGGTTGCTGTTGACGAAGTGGCGTGTGTAGAAGTCGTGCAGGTGCTTGTAACCCACTCCGCCCGTCATGGTGGGGATGTGGTTCACATACGGCTCGGCCACCATGGTCGCCATGGTGGCGTCCACATCACGGGTGGCGAACTCGTATTCGCAATGCTTGTCCCACAGCGCCGACAGGTCGTAGTGCGGGCCCATCTCGCGCCGCAGCGCGGCCACGCTGCGCTGGTGCGCCATGAGGGCCGACGGCTTGTGGAAGTGGTCGCCGCCCACGCGGGCGAAGGCATGGTCGGTGCCGGGGTAGACGTACAGCTCCACGTTCTCGCGGCCCGACAGGGCCTGCACGATGGTGTCCCGCGCAGGCGGCGGACAGAAGCCGTCGAGCTCGGCGATGTGCAGCACCAGGCGGCAACGGATGCCGGGCGCCTCGGCCAGCGCGGCCTCGATGCCCACGCCGTAGTAGCCCACGGCCACGTCGGCGTCGGTGCGGCAGGCCGCCAGATAGGCGAGCTTGCCGCCCAGGCAAAAGCCCAGCACACCGACCTTGCCCGGGCCGGCCGCGCTGCCCGCGCTGCCCGCGCTCTGGACCTCTGGCCGCGCGCGCAGGGCGGTGATGGCGGTTTGCAGGTCGTCCACGCCCTTGGCTTCATCGAAGCCCTGGTACAGCGCGAATGCGCGCGGCATGTCGCTGGCGGCGTCCAGCTCGACCTCGGGCTCCTGCCGCCAGAACAGGTCCGGCACCAGCACCACATAGCCTTCTTCTGCGTAGTAGTCGGCCACGTCGCGCATGGTGGCATTGACGCCAAAAATCTCCTGCGCAATCACCAGGCCGGGACCGCTGCCGCTGGCAGGGGTGGCGAGGTAGGCGCGAAAGCGGCCGCTGCCGTCGGCGGCGTCCAGCGTGGTCCATTGTCCTGGCATGGGATGTCCTTCTTGGTGGGGTAAGAGTCGGAGCGAATTCTTTCAGACACCGGTGCCGGCTGCGGCGCGGGCGGCCAGCGGCGCACCGGCAGCTGCACCCGCATGCCGGGCCAGCAACTGCCGGGTGACCACAGCATAGTCGGCGGGGTTCACCGGCTCCAGCCATTGCCTGAAACGCGTGACGGCGCCGAGCGGCAAGCCCATGTCCTGCAGCAGCTCGTCGATGTTGTGCACCGAGAACGGGATGATGTTGGTGCCCTTGGAATGCTTGCCATCGGTGCGCTCCTCCATCCAGGCCAGGCGCCGGTCGATCTGCGCATTCATGTCGGCCTGGGACGGCAGCTGCAGGCCGCCGCGCAGGTGGTTGGCCAGCCACAACGCACCCACCTCGCAGTTGAGCTGGCTGAAGAACGAGGAGTTGTAGCCATTGAAGGCCAGGCGCGGCATGCCCACCGGCAGGATGGAGCGGTACAGCCGGAAGTTGCCGCGCGCATCGGTGATGCGCTGCATCACGCCAGTGTCGAAGAACGGCACCTGCTGGTGCCAGCCGGTGCCGCAGACCACGATGTCGGCCGGCACCGTCTCGCCATTGCTCAGTACCGCCTGGCCGGGCTGCAGCTCGCGGATGGTCACGCCCTTGCGCACGCCGAGCGCTCCCGCGGCCACCTTTTCGTAAAAGCCGTCGGTCACCAGGCTCACCGTGCTGCGGGCGATGGTCTCCAGCGGTGTGCCCGGGTGCAGGCCGATCTCGCGCAGCTTCAGCTGCCGGGTGACCACCGACTCCACACTGCCCAGCATGGAGTTGCGCACCGGCAGGCCCGCACCATGCAGGAATTTTTCGAAGCCCTTGGGCTCGATGTACTTGAACAGCGCCTCGCCCATGCGCGTGAGCAGCAGGAACTTGAAGTTCAGCACGTTCATGAACTTCTTCGGGATCTTCCAGATCAGGTGGCGCGCGAGCACTGTGGTGCTGGCGCTGTCGGCCGCAATGGCGTTGGCCACGTCGCACGACGACTTGCCGTAGCCCACCACCAGCACGTGCTTGCCGCGTGCAGCGCTCGCGTCGTTGAACTGGCTGGTATGGCACACACGCCCGCCGCCCGCCACGAAGGCGTCCGCACCCGGATAGTGCGGCACCGCCGGTTCGCTGAAGATGCCATTGCACACCACCAGGTAGTCGAAGCGGTGGGTCTGCGTTTGCGTTTGCGCTTGCATGGGCGTCACGCCATCGCCCTGTCCTTGACTTTGCGCAGGCCGCGTTTGCACCGTCCACGTGCCGGCATCTTCATCCAGTACCGCCCGCTCCACCACCGTGGACATGCGCAGGTGGGGCACCAGGCCGAAGTGCTCTGCATACGATTGCAGATAGGCCTGCACCTGCTGGCCCGACGGCCATTCGGGGTAGTGCGCCGGCATCGGAAAGTCCGACAGCGCGTAGGTGGTGCGCGGGTTCTGCGTGGTCAGGCCCGGATAGCGGCGCGACGCGGCCCACACGCCGCCCACGTCGGGCTCTTTTTCGAACACCGTTACTTCAAAGCCGAAGGCGCGCAGCACCTTGGCGGTGGACAGGCCAGCAAAGCCGGCACCGACGATGCCTACGGATCGAATGGTCATGGCGACTGCTCCTTCACGACATCAGCTGAGGAATGGCGGGGGTATAGGACTCGGGGCCCATGGCCGAGTAGCCGCCGTCGCAGGCATAGTCGGCCCCCGTCACGAAACTGGCCAGGTCCGAGCACAGGAACAGCACCACGTTGGCCACTTCGGCCGGGTCGCCCACGCGGCGCAGCAGGTGAAACGGCGCGGCCACGCGGTCGGTCTTGGCGCGGTCGCCGCCGGTGAGCTGGTCCATGATGGCCGACCACGTCCAGCCCGGGGAGACGCTGTTCACGCGCACACCTTCTCCCGCCAGGTCCATGGCCATGCTGCGCGTCAGCTGCACCATGGCGGCCTTGCCCACGGGGTAGAGCCAGCGCCCGGTCTGCGCCACGCCCGAGGAAATGCTGGTGAAGTTGACCACCGCACCGCCGCCCGCGCGCTGAAAATGCGGGCGCACGGCCTTGAGCACCATCACCGCGCTGACCAGGTTCACGTTGAGCGAAGCCAGCCAGTCCTCCCGCGGCGATGCAATGCCATCGTCCAGATAGGAGCAGGCCAGGTTCACCAGGTAGTGGACCCCGCCGTGGCGCTCTGCAGCTTCGGCCACGCAGGCGGCGATCTCCGCGTCGCTGGTGATGTCGGTGCGCCGAAACAGCACGCCGGCACCCAGTTCATCCGCCAATGCCTGCCCGGCTTCTGCGTTGATGTCGGCCACCATGACCCTCACCCCCGCCTGGTGCAGTGCGCGCACCACCCCGGCCCCGATGAGCGTGGCGCCCCCCGTCACGATGGCGCTCTTGCCGCGCATTCCTTCGAACCCCTGGACCATGATGGTGACTCCTGTGCGTTGCGCCCCGGGCAGTGCGCCCGGCAGCCTTTGCTGCGCTGCAGCAGCGCTCACACGCTGACACAGTCGCGCCCGATGCCCCGGGGTAACGCTCTTGCGCAGGGCTCGGGGCCTGCACAAGAATAGAAAAGGAGCCGGCCCGACCGCATCCGGAAAGCGCAGGCGGTATCCCTAAAACGCAGGATTTCGTTCGCACCGCCGCCGTGGCGCACTGGCTGCATGCAGCACACGATCCACCGACCGACCGACCGACGCACGCCCACGCCGCCAAGACCATGGACATCGCCCCGCAGAGCACCGCCGCCGACCGGCTACCGCTGCAGCGCTATCGCCTGTTCGACAGCCACGACCTGGACGAAGCGCGGGAGTTCGTGGGCCGCGTGTTCTGCCCGCACGACCTGGCCACCCTGCACCCCGGCGACAGGCTGGACGCATGCCACCACAGCGCCCCGCTGCACCGCCATGTCAGCCTGAACTATGTGCAGTACGGCCCTGCGGTGCGGATCGAGCCCGGGTACCTGCGCAGTTTTTATTTGCTGCAGATACCGCTGCGCGGCGGCGCCACGGTCCGCTGCGGCGGGCAAACGGTGGAGTCGCACACGCTGATGGCCTCGGTACCCTCGCCCACCGAGCCGCTGTCCATGCGCTGGCATGAAGACAGCCCGCAGTTCATCGTCAAGATTGAGCGCGACGCGCTGCACGCCCGCTTGTCGGACCTGCTGCAAGCGCCGGTGCAGCAGCCCCTGGTGTTCGACCTGGGCATGGACCTGGCCAACCCCGCACTCATGGGCATGGCCAGCTTCATCGCCTACCTGCGTTCGGCGGTGGAAACCAGTGCGTTCCTGCTGGGGCACCCGGTGCTGGCGGAACAGGCCGAGAACCACCTGCTCACCAGCCTGCTGCTGTCCGCGCAGCACAACCATTCGGCAGTGCTCGCCGCTGGCGCAGGCGCGGGCGCATCCACAGCCGGCGCCGGTCGCATGGTGCTGCCACGTGCCGTCAAGCGCGCGCAGGAGTTCATGCACAGCCAACTGGAGCTGCCCATCACCCTGGCCGACGTGTGCGCCCACGTGGGCACCAGCGCCCGGTCGTTGCAGCAGGCCTTTGCCCAATGCACAGGCAAAAGCCCCATGGCCTTTCTGCGCGACCTGCGGCTGGATGCCGCCCGCGCCGCACTGCAGCAGCCCACCAGCGCAGACCGCGCCCCGCACGTAGCGGACATTGCAGCGCGCTATGGGTTCTTTCATCTGGGGCACTTTGCAGTGGGCTACCGCAAGCGGTTTGGAGAGACGCCGTCGGATACGCGGCAGCGGGGGTGTGGGGGGCACTGATTGAGCCGGGGATTCGGAGGCCGACGCCGAGGGAGTAGTCGATGTGACGTGGCCGGCGAACCCAGGGGAATACGTCGTCGGGTCAGAAAAGCAAAAGCCCAGTTGGATTGAACTGGGGCTTATCGGATTTGGTGGCTTAGGCTCTACAAGAAGGCGCCCAGAAGCACGCGCGGAATCTAGAAACTATTATTTGATAGCACCACAGTGCTCCCCCAGAGTTCCCCCAAATTCGACAAAGTACGGTCATACGATTGACGCTCAATCGGAGGCCTCACAAGAGAGCAAAGCCTGAAACGTTGCGTCACCTTGCGTGTCCGTTGTGGGCTGCGGACTAGGGCAAGATGAGTTCCGTGTCCTTTTCGGGAATAGTCAATCTGACGCCAGGTTTGGGCAATGGCGTGCCGTTGACCGATTTCGCCGCAATCAGCCATCGGTCTCCCCAACGCAACTGCACTTCTACGGACAAGGTATTCACCGCGCGTTCGCAAATAGGCTGCGGGTCTGCGCCGGTCAGTTTTTCGAGACGCTTCGCTGCTGCAATTACGGTCGCACAGGTGCTTGTCGGAACCAGAATTTCAACGGTTCCGGGCAGTCGCAAACCGACTTGAGATGCCACGACTGCGGTCACATACCTGGGTCCCGCCACAGCCATAACAATCAACCCTGACGAGAAAAAACATAGGGCCAATACAGCCACAGGGGCAGCGCGCACATAGGTGACAGCTGCATTTGCGCATATCAACACCACAGTTGCGCCGCACCATAATGCAATCGTCCAAACCCCGGGGTCGCCGAGGAGGCCAAGCCTAGCCGAATGTGCCCCAATCAAGAGGACTCCGAGAGACACCAACGGACCTCCCAATAGCAACGCGACTATTGCCAAGAGGAAGCCCTCTGTCTCCCTCCTAGGCTGCTCACGCCAGAGCCTCGCAAGTGTCCAGACTATTGCGCACAGACCGCAAACGGCGCACAACACAGAAAACCACAACCCTAACGGCCGGAAAAAGATTCCCATCAACAAGAAGAATGGACCCAGTTGCCCGAGAAGGGTGGTTCTCCAATTAAGGTTCTTTACCTCATATACAACCGCTGTCGCCACAACGCCGAACATCAAGACCGTTATCAAGGTCCAGAGCAACAAGAGCCACACCGACGAAATACCGGCCAAACCCAAAAGCCCGAGCAAATTAGTTGGCACATAGCCAACGAAGATCAGGTATCCAAGCAAAGGCATGCAGCCGACTACAAAAAACAGCGCACCTACCCATTTCCAAGGCAGCCCGCTCGTTACCGCCTCGACCTTCCGCATGGTGCTCAGTATCGCTGGCTCACGTCTTTCGGCTTGACTCAGTCGAGTGCGCCAACGCGCGGACCAATCAGCCCGCCCTGCCTTTTGATTTGTCATGTCCCCTCCATCGAATCAAATTGAAAAACCCTCGTCAGCCATCGCAATGTCATCATTCGGGGCTCGTGATTTCAAATCGCATGGCACGGCCAAAGTTGGATGACCTCGGCGTCATTACCGCATGTGTAGAGCTCAAACACATGCTGATTCGCTTCGTTTATCCGCGGCCAAATGGCAAAAGTACGCGCCAATCGCGATAATGCCCTGTTCTCGCACATCTTCAACTAGGCCAGGGATGGAGTCCCACCACAGAACAAACAGGGCGCTCGCGCTGTGTCACTGATGAGGAAGCGAACGCGTACTGGCCAACGCGCATCCCACGGTGATAGGTGCCATAGATATTGCCTTGCTAACGGGGCAACGGCCGACCGATGTGCTTAAGATCAAGCGCACCGATATTCGGGATGGCGCATTGTGGATCCTGCAGAACAAGACCGGAGCACGCCTGGGGCATCGAGATTACCGGCGAGCTGGCGGCCGTCATGGGCCGCATCAACCAGCGACCCAGGAAGGCCATTAGCGCGTCTTTGTCGGGAGATTTGGGCGAAGGCCGCGACCGACACCGGCGACCTTGCTCACTCGCAGAAGCTGCTGGCGTAAAAGAATCGGGAGATGACCGAGCACTACGCGAACGCTCGGATGGGTGAACGGGTGCGCCCGCTCCGCTAGTGCAGCAGAATGGTCGCCACCCGATGGAGACCTACCCATGTCCGTGCCTGCAATCCCTTCGCTGGTCTTTGTACCCAGCGAAGATCCATATGACCCTGAGGCTCTATACGCAATTGCGACCGCTTACGCTCGCGCGGGGCTGCTGGTGAGCGACTACGGCAAGCGCTGTGAGGAAATGGCTTTGACCTTCCCGGCAGTCGTTTGCTCCAGCTTCGCACTCGAGCTTTTTCTGAAGTTCTTTTTGATGGTGGACCTTATTGACCGAGGAGAGTCATCGGAAAAAGTCAGCTTTGGCCACGCCATCCCTCCACTATGGTCAAAGGTGGCGCCCGCACACAAAACGCTCATCGGAGGGATGTTCGGTCACTTAAACCCAGAACCCTATTCAACAGGCCCCGACATTCGCCTTGAATCTTTTGAAAGGGCTCTTGAAACCCTTGGGAAACAGCCTTTCGTGCAATGGCGATATGCGCATGAACTGAAGGGACCGCAACTGATGTCGCATGCCACGATCAGCCTTGTGGTCGATACCTTCTGGCGAGCCGCCGCATACATCGTGCAAAGGAACCGAAGCCAATGGCAGCCGGGAGTGGCACCGGATGCAACGTGGGTTGAATCAACCTCGCTCCGCTGAATTGTAAAAACCGACGTTGAATGTAGAAGCGCCCCAGAACCCTTTCGGGCGCTGGGGCGCATGCTGACTGGTGGCCTGGGGCGGAATCGAACCACCGACACAAGGATTTTCAATCCTCTGCTCTACCGACTGAGCTACCGGGCCTGAGCCTCAAATTATAACCAGAAAAAAGGGCTTTCTGGCGATGAACGGAAATTTTTGACGATGCCTGAAGATCAACCGCGCTTGCCGCGGCCCAGGTCCACGCCCAGCTGGCGCAGTTTGCGGTACAGGTGGGTGCGTTCCAGGCCGGTCTTTTCGGCCACGCGGGTCATGGAGCCGCCTTCGCGGGCCAGGTGGAATTCGAAGTAGGCCTTCTCAAAGCCGTCGCGCGCTTCGCGCAGGGGGCGGTCGAGGTCGAAGCCCTGGTGGGCGTGGGGGCCGGCGTCCACGCCGGCCATCACCGTCGACACGGCAGGCAGTTGCGCAAAGGTGGGGTCGGCCGGGGGCTGGACGGGTGCCTGGGCGGCGGCGGCAGGTGCGGCCTGGTGGGCGGCGTTGCGGGCCAGGCCCTGCTCTACTGCCTTGAGCAGCTTTTGCAGGGTGATGGGCTTTTCCAGGAAGGAGAAGGCGCCGATGCGGGTGGCTTCGACCGCGGTGTCGATGGTGGCGTGGCCGCTCATCATGATCACGGGCATGGTCAGCACGCCGGCGGTGGCCCATTCCTTGAGCAGGGAGACGCCATCGGTGTCGGGCATCCAGATGTCGAGCAGCACCAGGTCGTAGCTGTTCCCGGCCCGGGCGCTGCGCGCCTGGGTGGCGTTTTCTGCAAGGTCTACGCTGTGACCTTCGTCGTTCAGGATTTCCGACAGCAGATCACGAATGCCGAGCTCATCGTCGACCACCAGAATGTTTGCCATGTGTGTAGAAACGCCTTGGGAAGTACTGCGGGGCGGTGTTGTTATGCCGCCAACGCTGGTTCAGGGGCGAATGATAACGACACTTGGGCCCCGCGCACCACGCCATCTTCGGTGCGGTTGGACAGGTCGATGCGTGCGCCGTGCTCGTCGGCGATCTTTTTGACCACGGCCAGACCCAGGCCGGTGCCGCGTGGCTTGGTGGTGACATAGGGCTCGAAAGCGCGTTGCAGGATGTGCGCCGGAAAGCCGCCGCCACTGTCTGCCACTGTGAGCCGCACGCGGCGTGAAGACTCACTCCAGCGGGTGCTGATGCGCACGGGCGGCAGCGGCTCGGTGGCTGTGGCGCGCGCTTGCTCGGTAGAGTCCTGGGCGTTTTGCAGGAGGTTGTGGACGACCTGGCGCAGCTGCTGGGCATCGCCCGCTATCGAGGGGCAACGCGGGTCCAGCTCGGCTTCCACGCGGACCGTGGCGTTCTCTTCGCCGTAGAGGTTCAGCACGTCGGTGACCAGCGCATTGATGTCCAGCAGCTGCAATTCCGCGGCGGGCAGGCGGGCGTAGTCGCGAAACTCGTTGACCAGCCGCTTCATCGCGTCGACCTGGTCGACGATGGTCTTGACGGACTTGGTCAGCACGGCCTGTTCGGGTGCCGGCAGCTTGCCGGCGAGCTTCATTTCCAGGCGTTCGGCCGACAACTGGATGGGTGTCAGGGGGTTCTTGATTTCGTGTGCGAGGCGGCGCGCCACCTCGCCCCAGGCCTGCGCACGCTGTGCAGAAACAATCTCTGAAATGTCGTCAAAAACCAACAGTCGAGCGGAATCGGGCAGTTCTGCGCCCCGCGCGACCAGGCTGGTGGCGTGCTGCCCCACGCCGGTGGACGACGCATGCAGCTCGAAGGGTTGCTGCCAATGATCCAGCCCGTGGCGTTCGTTGTCGCCCAGGAAGGCGTCGAAGTGGCCCTGCACGGACGCCGCGAACTCGGACAAGCCGGGCACTTCTGCCAGCGCCCGCCCTTCGTAGGCGGCCATGGGCGCGCGCAGGATGCGGGTGGCGCCGGGGTTGGACGAGCGGATCACGCCGCGCTCGTCCAGCACGATGACGCCGGCGGTGAGGTTGTCGAGGATGGTCTGCAGGTTGGCGCGCGCGGCATCGACCTCGCCCATGCTCAGCTCCACCGCCTGGCGGGCGTCGGCCAGCTGCTGCGTCATGAGCGCGAACGACCGCGTCAGGCCGCCCAGTTCGTCCTTGCCCTGCAGCGCGGCCTTGGGGCTCAGGTTGCCTGCCGCCACTTCGCGAACGCCTTCGGCCAGCACCAAGAGGGGCCGCACCAACTGGTTGCCCAGCAGCACGGCCAGCAGCACCGCGCCGAACACGGCCAGAAACAGGCTCAGTGTGAGCGTGCCGACGTACATGCGCCGCAGGCCGCCGCGGGACAGGGCTCGTTCCTGGTACTCGCGGTTGGCCTCCTGCACGGCGATGGCATTGGCTACCAGCGCGGCTGGCAGCGGCAATGTGGCCTGCAGGTAGCGCGGCTCGGCCAGCAGGCCCACGCTGGGGTTGCTGACGAGTGCCAGCACCTTCACCCGCGCGTTCTGCGCGGCGGCGGGGTCGGAGACATCGTCCAGCCCCTCGATCAGGGCGCTGGCGCGCTGCTGGCGCACGGTGCGCAGCAGCGACACGCTGGGGCGCTCGGGGTTGAGGCTGAAGCGGGACTGGCCGGCGCTGGCCACCGCCTGGCCCGCCGCGTTCCAGAGCACGACGTCGCTGGCACCCAACTGGTCGCGGATGCGCTCCAGGACCAGCCCGGCCGCGGCGTCGGGCACCTGGGCCACCTGGGCCGCGGCGTTGCGGGTTTTGGAGGCCATGTCGGCGGCCAGCGAATCGAGGGACACCCGGGCCAGGTTGACCCCGGCGGACAGCGCGCCCTCGACCTTCACGTCGAACCAGCTTTCGATCGAGCGGGTGACGAACTGGTAGGACACCACGTAGATCAGCAGCCCCGGCATGAGGCCCACCAGCGCAAAGATGGCGGCCAGCTTGACCAGCAGCCGGCTGCCGAAGCGCCCCTTGCGCAGCCGCATGGCCAGGCGCACCGCCACCCAGGCCAGCACCGCCAGCAGCAGCAGCGCCACCAGCACGTTCACCCCGAAGAGCCAGGCGTAGTTGCGCTCGTACAGGGCGCGGTTATTGGTGGCCAGCGTGAGCAGGAACAGCAGTACCAGCCCGATGGCCGACATGATGGCCGCGCCCACCCCCACCGCCCAACGCACAGCGCGGGACTGGCGGGCCGCCGCGTGGGCAGAGGCGGAGGGGGACGGGCTGGAGGGTTCGGAACTCACTTGGCGGGCTCGGGAGCGCCGATGCGCTGGCTGCGCGACACCAGCAGGTTCCAGCCCGTGCGGCCTACGGCACCGATCTGGAAGGGCCGAGGGAGTTGAGAGGTGTCGAGCCGGAACCGGAAGTGGACGGTGTGGACCGCGTCGGCATCCATGACGTCGCCATCGGCGATCTTCCACCTTGAAAAGCGCTGTATGGCGGCCATCGCATCTTCATATTCGTCAAACGTCTGGCCCAGCACCACGCCCAGCCCGCTGTTGGTGAAGGGGACGGGGGAAATGTTCAGCCGCCACCGGCGGGTCAGGGGCTGGTAACTTAGGCGCAGATAGCGGCTGGTTTCTGCCACTTGGCGGTCGTACCAGTACCAGCGGTCGCGGGTGACCTGGGCCTCGGCCACAAAGTACATGGGGATGCCTTTGTAGAGGGCATCCTCGGCCAGCTCGGGCAACGCGACCTGCAGGTTGGCGCTCAGGTACAGGCCGTCTTCGGTGCGGTCGATCCGCAGGTCGCCCACTTCGGGGACGGAGGATGAGGCCGCCAGCGCGGTGGATGCGAGGAAAAGGCAGCCCCACAGCACCAGGATCCAGCCACACAGCAGGTGCCAATGGGCCCGTGGAGGCTCATTGCGGCGATTTCTGCAACAGTGCGTAAAAAAATCCGTCGTGGTCACCGAACTGATTGTCCGGGACAGCCCCGGCCTTGTCCCCATTACCGGGAATTAAATGCCCGGGCGACGGCAGCAATTGCGCATCGGTGTTGTGCGCAAGAAACGTTTGAACCTGCCCGTCTCCCTCGGCGCGGAACACGGAACAGGTGCAGTACAGCAGCCGCCCGCCAGGGCGCACCAGCGGCCACAAGGCCGCCAGCAGCTGCGCCTGCAGCACCGCCAGCTGGGCGATGTCGCTCTCGCGGCGCAGCCAGCGCACATCGGGATGGCGCCGCACGATGCCCGACGCCGTGCAGGGCGCATCCAGCAAGATGGCATCGAAAAGCGCGCCGCCGCAGTGCTGCTGCCACCAGCCCTCGGGGCGCGCGGCATCGGCCACCAGCACGTTTGCCTGCAGTCCCAGCCGCTGCAGGGTTTCACCAATGCGCGCGCTGCGCACCGGGTCGATCTCCAGCGCGGTCACCTGCAGGGGCGCACCGGCACCGGCCATTTCCAGCAGGTGGGCGGTCTTGCCGCCCGGGGCGGCGCAGGCGTCCAGCACCCGCAGGGGCTGAGACAGGTCCAGCCCGTTCAGCAACAGAGGCGCCGCCAGCTGGGCAGCCGCGTCCTGCACGGACACCTGGCCGTCGCCAAAGCCCGGCAAGGCCTGCACCGGCACGGGCTGGCGCAGCTCCAGCCCTGACGGGCCCACCGGCTTTGCTTCCAAATTAATAGCGCTTAGCGCTTGCTGGTAGAGCGGTAGCGTGCTTTTTTGTGCATTGACCCGCAGCGTCATGGGCGCGTGGGTGTTGTTGGCCTGCAGGATCTGCTCCCAGTGCGCGGGGTGGTCCTTGCGCAAGCGCGCTATCCACCAGGCGGGGTGGTTCCAGCGCGCCAGCGGATCGGCGTCGGTGCCTTGTACCAGCGCGGCTTGCTCGCGCAGGAATCTGCGCAGGCAGCCGTTGATGAAGGACGCCTGTGCGCGCGTGGCGGTGTGGCGCTTGGCGGCCTCGACCGACTGGTTCACCAGGGTGAAGGGCTCGTAGGGAGATTCCTGCGGGTTCCAGCACAGCGCCAGGGCGGTGCAGAGCAAGGCGTCTGCGGCCGGGGGCGGCGTGCGCGGCACCATGGCCCGGCGCAGCGCTTCGGCGCGCCCGGCCTGGCGCAGCACCTGGAACAGCAGCGCCTGCACGCCGGGGCGCAGGGCCGCGTCCACCGCCGCCAGCGCCGCTGTGCCGGACTGGCCGGACCGAATGGCCTGCAGCGCGGCGGCCACGGCCAGCAGTTGCTGCCACAGCGCCACGGGCTGCTGCTGCGGCGGCGGTTGGTGGCCGGCCGATGGCGCGCTGTTGCGGTGGCCAGCGGGCGCAGGGCCTGCACCCTGCGGGCGCCGCGGGGCACGGGGCGCACCGCCGTGGGAATGTGAGGGGCTCATCATGTTGGGTCCTTGCGGTCAGGGGCTACAGCCCACGCGCCGCCTTGAAGCCGAACGCCCAGGCCAGCAGGTTGGCCGGGAACTGGGCGATGGCTTCGTTGTACTGGACCACTGCGTCGTTGAAGACGGCGATGGCCTGTTCGTTCTGCTGTATGTGGTCGTTCCAGCGCACCGGCCAGAACAACGCGGGCGGTACCTCGGCCAGCGGGGCCGCGCCCTCTTCCCCCTCCTCTTCGGCCGGTGTGGCTGTGGTCGCCACCGCCACCGCCACCGCCACCGGCTCTTCGGCCGCCTGTGCCGCCGACGGGGCGGGAGCCGGCTGTGCAGCGGCCGCGGCTTCCTGTGCCTTGCGCAGCGCGCCGGGCCAGCTGGCATGCAGCACATCGCGCGCAGCAGCCAGCGCTGCCATCGCATCGGCACGCAAGGGCCGGGCACGGGCCACGGCCAGCGACGCACTCAGCTGGGTGGTGGCGCCCTGCAGCGCTGCGATCTCCTGGTCTGCCGGCGGCGGCATCGCCCCGTCGCGCTGCACGGCGCAGGACGCATGAAACTCACCCAGCAGCGCCATCAGGCGCACCATGTGCGCGTCAAAACTGCCGAACGACTGCACGACGGCCGAGCGCAACCGCATCAGCCGGTTGTAGGCCCCCAGCGCCCAGAACAGTGCGATGGCAAAGACGATCCAGAAAAGAGGCGATGACCACATGCAATGCACATCTGCCGGCGGCGCCCACGTGGCGCGCACGGCCCGAAGAAGAGATGAACGGAAAAAGAGGCACCATGAAAAACGCTCCCGGCCTGCCTGGGACAGGACGGGAGCGCTTCAATGACGGCCCGGGGGCTCGGGGCAGCGGCGAACAAGTCCCTCGCGCATGGCGCAGACCTGTTCGGGCGTTGCCTTAGTCGGCCGTGTTGTCGCTGGCAGACACCGTGGCGCCGCCTTCGACGTCCGCCGTATCCGCCTGGGCTTCCATTTCTGCCGCTTCAGCGTCGGCGATGGCACGGCGCTCTGCGTCGTCCATGGCGTCCTTGGCCTTGCGTGCCTGGTGGTAAGCCATGCCGGTACCGGCAGGGATCAGGCGACCCACGATCACGTTTTCCTTCAGGCCACGCAGCTCGTCGCGCTTGCCCATGATGGCAGCCTCGGTGAGCACGCGGGTGGTTTCCTGGAAGGAAGCCGCCGAGATGAACGAGTCGGTGGACAGCGATGCCTTCGTGATACCCAGCAGCAGGTTGCTGTAGGTCGCGGCGATCTTGCCTTCGGAGTGCAGTGCATCGTTGGTGTTCAGGATCTCGGAGCGCTCGACCTGTTCACCGGCAATGTAGTTCGACTCGCCGACGTTCTCGACCACGACGCGGCGCAGCATCTGGCGAACGATCACCTCGATGTGCTTGTCGTTGATCTTCACGCCCTGCAAGCGGTACACGTCCTGCACTTCGTCCACGATGTAGCGCGACAGCTCTTCGATGCCCAGCAGGCGCAGGATGTCTTGCGGATCGGCGGGGCCGTCCACAATCGATTCGCCCTTGTTCACCACCTGGCCTTCGTGCACCAGGATGTTCTTTTCCTTGGGCACGAGTTCTTCGAACACGTGGCCTTCAGGATCGGTGATCTGCAGGCGGACCTTGCCCTTGGTTTCCTTGCCGAACGACACGGTACCGGTCATTTCGGCCAGCGTGCCCTTGTCCTTCGGAGTACGGGCTTCGAACAGCTCGGCCACGCGGGGCAGACCGCCGGTAATGTCGCGGGTCTTCTGACCTTCGACCGGGATACGGGCCAGCACTTCGCCGGGGCCCACGTCCTGGCCGTCGCGCACCTGGATCAGCGCGCCCACCTGGAAGCCGATGGTCACCGAGTGGTCGGTGCCAGGGATCTTCACTTCGTTGCCTTGCGCGTCGATCAGCTTCACCTGTGGACGAACGACCTTGGCAGCGCCGCGGCGCTTGGGGTCGATCACCACCAGCGTGGAAAGGCCGGTCACTTCGTCGACCTGCTTGGCCACCGTGAGGCCTTCTTCGACGTTCTCGAACTTGGTCTGGCCGGCGAACTCGGTGATGATGGGGCGCGTCAGCGGATCCCAGTTGGCGAGGATGGTGCCAGCCTTGATGGTCTGGTCGGCCTTCACCGTCAGCGTCGCGCCGTAAGGCACCTTGTGGCGTTCGCGCTCGCGGCCATGCTCGTCGTGGATGATGATCTCACCCGAACGTGCAATGACGACCAGCTCGCCCTTGGTGTTGCTCACGTAGCGCATCGTGGCGTTGAAGCCGATCACGCCATTGGACTTGGCTTCCACGCTCGACGCGATGGCTGCACGCGAAGCGGCACCACCGATGTGGAACGTACGCATGGTCAGCTGCGTGCCGGGCTCGCCGATGGACTGGGCAGCGATCACACCCACGGCTTCGCCGAGGTTGATCAGGCCGCCGCGGCCCAGGTCGCGTCCGTAGCACTTGGCGCACAGGCCGTAGCGGGTTTCGCAGGTCAGTGCCGTGCGCACCTTCACCTCGTCCACACCAGCGGCTTCCATCTCTTCGATGAGGTCTTCTTCCAGCATCACGCCGGCAGGCACCAGCACCGAGCGGTTCTCGGGGTGCAGCACGTCCTCGGCCGCGGTGCGGCCCAGGATACGGTCGCGCAGCGATTCGATCACTTCACCGCCTTCGACGATGGCGCGCATCAGCGAACCATTGGAAGTGCCGCAATCCTCTTCGGTCACCACCAGATCCTGCGTCACGTCCACCAGACGGCGGGTCAGGTAACCCGAGTTGGCGGTCTTCAGCGCCGTGTCGGCCAGACCCTTACGGGCACCGTGGGTGGAGATGAAGTACTCCAGCACGTTCAGACCTTCGCGGAAGTTCGCGGTGATGGGCGTCTCGATGATCGAGCCGTCAGGCTTGGCCATCAGGCCCCGCATACCGGCCACCTGGCGAATCTGCGCCGCAGAACCACGGGCGCCCGAGTCGGCCATCATGTAGATGGAGTTGAAGGACTCCTGGTCCACTTCCTTGCCGTGGCGGTCCATGACCTTCTGCTTGGACAGCTGGGCCATCATCACCTTGGACACTTCGTCGCCGGCCTTGCCCCAGATGTCCACCACCTTGTTGTAGCGCTCGCCGGAGGTGACCAGACCGGACACGTACTGCTGTTCGATCTCCTTCACTTCCTTCTCGGAACGCTCGATGATGCCGGCCTTCTGTGGAGGCACCAGCATGTCATCGATGGCGATCGAGATACCGGCGCGCGTGGCCAGACGGAAGCCGTTTTGCAGCAGCTTGTCGGCGAACACGACCGTTTCCTTCAGGCCGCACTTGCGGAAGGACACGTTGATCAGGCGCGAGATTTCCTTCTTCTTGAGCGCCTTGTTCATGTTGGAGAACGGCAGGCCCTTCGGAAGAATCTCGGACAGCAGTGCACGGCCGGCGGTGGTCTCCACGAGCGAGGTGGACGGAACGAATTCGCCCGTTTCCTTGTTCTTGGTCCACTCGGTCATGCGCACCGTGATCTTGGCGGCGAGTTCGACTTCGCCGGCGTCCAGAGCACGCTGCACTTCACCGGTATCGGCGAACACCAGGCCTTCGCCCTTGCCGTTGATGCGGTCACGGGTGGCGTAGTACAGGCCCAGCACCACGTCCTGCGAAGGAACGATGGAGGGTTCGCCCGATGCGGGGAACAGCACGTTGTTGGAGGCCAGCATCAGCGTGCGGGCCTCCATCTGCGCTTCCACCGACAGCGGTACGTGGACGGCCATCTGGTCACCGTCGAAGTCGGCGTTGAAGGCCGCGCAGACGAGGGGGTGCAGCTGGATGGCCTTGCCTTCGATCAGGATGGGCTCGAAGGCCTGGATGCCCAGACGGTGCAGCGTAGGCGCACGGTTGAGCATCACGGGGTGTTCCTTGATGACCTCTTCCAGGATGTCCCACACCACCGGCGTGCCGGATTCGACTTCCTTCTTGGCAGCCTTGATCGTCGTCGCGATGCCCATGGCTTCCAGGCGCGAGAAGATGAAGGGCTTGAACAGCTCCAGAGCCATCAGCTTGGGCAGGCCGCACTGGTGCAGCTTGAGCGTCGGACCCACGGTGATCACGGAACGGCCCGAGTAGTCCACCCGCTTGCCCAGCAAGTTCTGGCGGAAACGGCCCGACTTGCCCTTGATCATGTCGGCCAGCGACTTCAGCGCGCGCTTGTTGGCGCCCGTCATGGCCTTGCCACGGCGGCCGTTGTCCAGCAGCGAGTCGACGGCTTCCTGCAGCATCCGCTTTTCGTTGCGGGCGATGATTTCAGGGGCCTTCAGCTCCAGCAGGCGGCGCAGGCGCGAGTTGCGGTTGATGACGCGGCGGTACAGATCGTTCAGGTCGGACGTGGCGAAGCGGCCGCCATCGAGCGGCACCAGCGGACGCAGGTCCGGTGGCAGCACGGGCAGCACTTCGAGCACCATCCACTCGGGCTTGATGCCCGACTTCTTGAAGGCTTCCAGCACCTTCAGGCGCTTGGCGTTCTTCTTGACCTTGACTTCGGAGCCGGTCAGGTCGCCGCGCAGGCGTTCGATCGACAGGTCGATGTCGATGGATTCCAGCAGGTCCTTGATACCTTCGGCGCCCATCTTGGCGATGAACTCGTCGCCGTATTCCTTGCGCTTGGCGTCGTAGTCGTCCTCGGACATGATGCTGAACTTCTTCAGCGGGGTCATGCCTGGGTCGGTCACCACGTAGGCTTCAAAGTACAGCACGCGTTCGATGTCGCGCAGCGTCATGTCGAGCACCAGGCCCAGGCGCGATGGCAGCGACTTCAGGAACCAGATGTGCGCGCAGGGCGCGGCCAGGTCGATGTGACCCATGCGCTCGCGGCGCACCTTGGTCTGCGTGACTTCAACGCCGCACTTCTCGCAGATCACGCCGCGGTGCTTGAGGCGCTTGTACTTGCCGCACAGGCACTCATAGTCCTTGATGGGGCCGAAGATCTTGGCGCAGAACAGACCGTCGCGCTCGGGCTTGAACGTGCGGTAGTTGATGGTCTCGGGCTTCTTCACTTCGCCGAAAGACCACGAGCGGATCTTTTCGGGCGAAGCCATGCCGATGCGGATGGCATCGAAGTGCTCATCCGGCGTGAATTGCTTGAACAGGTCGAGTAGCGATTTCATAGTGACTCTTTCCTTTTCTGCTTAGGAGCGTTCCAGCTCGATGTCCAGGCCCAGCGAACGGATTTCCTTGACCAGCACGTTGAACGATTCCGGCATGCCGGCTTCGATCGCGTGCTCGCCCTTGACGATGGACTCGTACACCTTGGTACGGCCCACCACGTCGTCGGACTTCACCGTCAGCATTTCCTGCAGCACGTAGGCGGCGCCGTAAGCTTCCAGCGCCCACACTTCCATTTCCCCGAAACGCTGGCCACCGAACTGCGCCTTGCCGCCCAGCGGTTGCTGCGTGACGAGCGAGTAAGGACCGGTCGAACGGGCATGCATCTTGTCGTCCACCAAATGGTGCAGCTTCAGGTAGTGCATGTAGCCGATGGTCGTCGGACGCTCGAAGCGTTCGCCGGTGCGGCCGTCGAACAGGTACGCCTGGGTGCGCGTGGGCGTGAGGCCCTTGCGCTCGGCGATGTCGTCCGGGTAGGCGATCTTCAGCATGTCCTTGATTTCTTCTTCCGAAGCACCATCGAACACCGGGGTCGCGTACGGCACGCCATTGGTGAGGTTGACCGCCATGGCCATGAGGTCGTCGTCGCTCAGTTGCGACAGGTCCTCGGTACGGCCGCGGGAGTTGTAGACCTCTTCCATGAACTTGCGCAGTTCGGAAGCCTTGGCTTCTTCCTGCAGCATGTTGCCGATGCGCTGGCCAATGCCCTTGCCGGCCCAGCCCAGGTGGACTTCCAGCACCTGGCCGATGTTCATCCGCGAAGGCACGCCCAGCGGGTTCAGAACGATGTCGGCGGGGGTGCCGTCGGCCATGTAAGGCATGTCTTCGACCGGGACGATCTTGGAGACCACACCCTTGTTGCCGTGGCGACCGGCCATCTTGTCACCAGGCTGCAGGCGGCGCTTGACGGCCAGGTACACCTTGACCATCTTGAGCACGCCCGCAGGCAGCTCGTCGCCTTGCGTGAGCTTCTTGCGCTTTTCTTCAAAGGCCAGGTCGAAGCTGTGGCGCGTCTGCTCCAGAGCGTTCTTGATGGACTCGAGCTGCGTGGCGACTTCGTCTTCCGCGGGGCGGATGTCGAACCAGTGGAACTTCTCGACCGACGCCAGGTAGGCCTTGTCGATCTTGGTGCCCTTGGCAAGCTTTTGCGGGCCGCCGTTGGCCACGCGGTTGTTCAGCAGCTTCTCGATACGGTCGAAGGCGTCGGCCTCGACGATGCGCAGCTGGTCGTTCAGGTCCAGGCGGAAGCGCTTGAGTTCATCGTCGATGATCTGCTGGGCGCGCTTGTCGCGCTGGATGCCTTCGCGGGTGAACACCTGCACGTCGATCACGGTGCCCGACGAGCCCTGGTCCACGCGCAGCGAGGTGTCCTTCACGTCGGAAGCCTTCTCGCCGAAGATGGCGCGCAGGAGCTTCTCTTCGGGCGTGAGGGTGGTCTCGCCCTTGGGCGTGACCTTGCCCACCAGCGTGTCGCCGGGTTGCACTTCAGCGCCCACGTAGATGATGCCGGACTCGTCCAGACGGTTCAGCTGCTGCTCCGACAGGTTCGGGATGTCGCGCGTGATTTCTTCGGCGCCCAGCTTGGTGTCGCGGGCCATGACCACCAGTTCCTCGATGTGGATCGAGGTGTAGCGGTCTTCGGCCACCACGCGTTCGGAGATCAGGATCGAGTCTTCGAAGTTGTAGCCGTTCCAGGGCATGAACGCGATCAGCATGTTCTGGCCGATGGCGATTTCGCCGAAGTCCGTCGATGCGCCGTCGGCGATCACGTCACCCTTGACCAGCTTGTCGCCCTTCTGGACGATGGGACGCTGGTGGATGTTGGTGTTCTGGTTGGAACGCTGGTACTTGATGAGGTTGTAGATGTCCACACCCACTTCACCGGCCACGGCTTCCTCGTCGTTCACGCGCACCACGATGCGGGTCGCGTCGACATAGTCGACGATACCGCCGCGGGTGGCCGTGACCACGGTGCCCGAGTCCACGGCAGCCACGCGCTCGATGCCCGTGCCCACCAGGGGCTTTTCAGGACGCAGCACAGGCACGGCCTGGCGCGACATGTTGGCGCCCATCAGCGCGCGGTTCGCATCGTCGTGCTCCAGGAACGGAACCAGCGATGCCGCCACCGACACGATCTGCGCGGGCGACACGTCCATGTACTGCACGCGGTCTGCGCCGCACAGGATGGATTCACCCTTCTCACGGGCAGAGACCAGGTCACCGGTCAGGCGGCCGTCCTTGTCGAGCACGGCGTTGGCCTGCGCGATCACGTACTTGCCTTCTTCGATGGCCGACAGGTAGTCGATCTCGTTCGTCACCGTGCCATCGGCCACGCGGCGGTACGGGGTTTCGATGAAGCCGTACTCGTTCAGGCGTGCGTACAGCGCCAGCGAGTTGATCAGGCCGATGTTCGGGCCTTCAGGCGTTTCGATAGGGCAGACGCGGCCGTAATGGGTCACGTGCACGTCGCGCACTTCGAAGCCGGCACGTTCGCGGGTCAGACCGCCCGGGCCCAGTGCGGAAACACGGCGCTTGTGCGTGATTTCGGCGAGCGGGTTGGTCTGGTCCATGAACTGCGACAGCTGCGACGCACCGAAGAACTCCTTCAGGGCGGCCGAAATCGGCTTGCTGTTGATCAGGTCGTGCGGCATCAGCGGCTCTTGCTCGGCCTGGCCCAGACGCTCCTTCACAGCCTTTTCGATACGTGCCAGGCCCGTGCGGTACTGGTTTTCGGCCAGTTCGCCCACGCAGCGCACGCGGCGGTTGCCCAGGTGATCGATGTCATCGACTTCGCCGTTGCCGTTGCGCAGGTCCACGAGGATCTTGACCACGGCCAGGATGTCTTCGTTGGACAGCACCATGGGGCCGGTGGATTCGTTGCGGCCGATCTTGGCGTTGAACTTCATGCGGCCCACGCGCGACAGGTCGTACGTGTCGGGGTTGTAGAACAGGCGCTGGAACAGGGCCTGCACGGCGTCTTCCGTCGGCGGCTCGCCGGGACGCATCATGCGGTAGATGGCCACGCGGGCCGCGAACTCGTCCACCGTTTCGTCGATGCGCAGCGTCTGCGAGATGTAGGCGCCCTGGTCGAGTTCGTTGGTGTAGATGACCTGCAAGTCCTGCACGCCGGCCGAGCGCAGCTTCTTGAGCAGTGCTTCGGTCAGTTCGTCATTCGCCTTGGCAATGATTTCACCGGTGTCCGCATCCACGATGTTGCGGGCCACGACGCGGCCGATCAGGAAGTCTTCGGGCACGCTGATGTGCGTGGTGCCGGACTGCTCCAGTTCGCGGGTGTGGCGGGCCGTGACGCGCTTGTCCTTGGCCACGACGACCTTGCCGGACTTGTCGGTGATGTCGAAACGGGCCACTTCGCCGCGCAGGCGCTCGGAGACGAACTCCATCTGCGCGCCGCTGTCCATCAGGCGGAAGTTGTCGTTGACGAAGAAGTTCGCCAGGATCGATTCGGGGTTCAGGCCGATGGCCTTGAGCAGGATCGTGACCGGCATCTTGCGGCGACGATCCACGCGGAAGTACAGGATGTCCTTCGGGTCGAATTCGAAGTCCAGCCACGAGCCGCGGTAGGGGATGATGCGCGCCGAGAACAGCAGCTTGCCCGAGCTGTGCGTCTTGCCCTTGTCGTGCTCGAAGAACACGCCGGGCGAGCGGTGCAGCTGGGACACGATCACGCGCTCGGTACCGTTGATGATGAACGAGCCCTTGTCGGTCATCAAAGGCACTTCGCCCATGTAGACCTCTTGCTCCTTCACTTCCTTGACCACCTTGGACTGCGACGTCGAGGACTCGCGGTCATAGATGATCAGCTGGACCTTGGCACGCACGGCCGAGGCGAACGTCAGACCACGGGTCTGGCACTCGCGCACGTCGAAGGCGGGCTTGGCCAGGTTGTACTCGATGAACTTCATCTCCACAAAACCGTTGTGGGAGACGATGGGGAAAGCGGCGTCGAACGCAGCCTGCAGGCCTTCAATGGTGCGTTTCTGCGGTGCTTTATCTGCCTGCAGGAATGCGGTGTATGCGTCCTTCTGCATTTGCAGCAGATAAGGAACTTCGAGCACGCTATCGCGGGTGCCGAAGCTCTTGCGGATTCGCTTGCGTTCGGTGTAGGAATAGGCCATGAGATCTCCGGGCAAAGACATGAGTCCTGGGTCTTCGACGACTGACCCGCATGGAGAGGTTTCCGTGCGGGCTTGGCGGTTGGCCACTACCAACCATGGCGGACGGTGATGCGTTGCACATCACCCGAACCAAGGCGTCTTCTGCTGTCGGGATTGACAGAAGACACTCGAAAACCGACTGGGGTTTTCGGGTGCGCTCTGAAAGCACCAAAGGCTGGAGGCCCGCGAGGAGCACTCCAGCCCTTGAAGGGGACTGAATTACTTCAGTTCAGCCTTGGCACCGGCTTCCACCAGCTTCTTGACTGCTGCTTCGGCGTCAGCCTTGGCAATAGCTTCCTTGACGTTCTTTGGAGCGCCGTCCACCAGATCCTTGGCTTCCTTGAGGCCCAGGCCGGTGATTTCGCGCACAGCCTTGATGACGGACACCTTGTTGGCGCCGGCTTCGGTCAGCACCACGTTGAATTCCGTCTTCTCTTCAGCAGCTGCAGCGCCGCCGCCGCCGCCGCCGGCAGCAGGTGCAGCCATGGCTGCAGCGCTCACGCCAAACTTCTCTTCAATGGCCTTCACCAGGTCATTGAGTTCCAGAACCGTCATGCTGTCCAGAGCGGTCAAAAATGCGTCTTTATCGAATGCCATTTTTATTTCCTAACAATTAGTTGGTTGTCTGCCGGGCTATCAAGCCGCAACAGGTTCGGCGGCCGTTTCGGCTGCGCCTTCGCCTTTTTTCGCCGCCAGTGCGCCCAGCACAACGGCCGTACGCGACATGGGGGACATAAGCAAGCCACAAATCTGAGCCAGCAAAACTTCCTTGGAAGGAATGTTGGCCAGTTGCTTAACGCCGTTGACATCCAGGGCCTTGCCACCGAAAGCGCCACCGCGAATCACCAGCTTGTCGTTGGTTTTCGCGAAATCGGCCACCACCTTGGCGGCGGCCACAGCGTCTTCGGAGAAGCCATAGATGAGCGGACCGGTCATCTGGTCTGCCACAACGTCAAATGCGCTACCTGCCACAGCACGGCGAGCCAGGGTGTTCTTCAGAACACTCAGGGTCACGCCCTTGCTGCGAGCATCAACACGCAGTTTGGTCATGTCGGCGACCGTGATGCCACGGTATTCCGCGATCACAAGCGTTTGAGCTTTAGCGGCGAGGCTGGTCACTTCACTGATGACCGCTTCTTTCTCACTGCGATTAAGACTCAAGGTCTACTCCTTAAAATGCGCACTCGGCGGTTGCCTCATGCGCGCTCTTGTTGCAGCGACCAACTGTTTCGGAAAAATTTTCCATCTGCAGCGGGATCGCCATCTGCGTTGGTGCCTTGTGTGGCTTTAAGCGCGACCTGATCGCGCACCAACGGTCTTGGATGGCCTGCGGCTGCCTTGGCAGCCCCAGCCCACCACATCGGGCCTGCCCGTGAAGGCCGGCCCGAAGATTTCTTGCAATTACGCTGCAGCGATGGTTTGCGTATCCACGCGGACACCCAGGCCCATCGTGGAAGACACGGCCACCTTGCGCAGGTAGACGCCCTTGCTGGTAGCTGGCTTTGCCTTGGTCAGGGCATCGATCAGTGCAGCCAGATTGCCTTGCAGCTTGTCGTTGTCGAATGAGCGGCGGCCGATCGTGCTGTGCACGATGCCGGCCTTGTCGACGCGGAACTGCACCTGGCCAGCCTTGGCGTTTTTCACGGCCGTGGCGACGTCAGGGGTCACGGTGCCGACCTTGGGGTTGGGCATCAGGCCACGTGGGCCCAGGATCTGGCCCAGCGTACCCACGACGCGCATGGCGTCAGGGGCAGCGATCACCACGTCGAAAGGCATGTCGCCGGCCTTGACCATGGCGGCCAGGTCGTCCATACCCACGATGTCGGCGCCAGCAGCCTTGGCTTCTTCAGCCTTGGCGCCTTGGGCGAACACGGCCACGCGGGTCGTCTTGCCGGTACCGTTGGGCAGCACCACGGCGCCGCGAACCACCTGGTCGGACTTCTTGGCATCGATGCCAAGCTGCACGGCGACGTCGATGGATTCGTCGAACTTGGCCGTAGCGGCGTCCTTCACGATCGCAACTGCTTCAGCGAATGCGTACAGCTTCGTGCTGTCAACCTTGCCTTGCAGGGCTTTTTGCTTCTTAGTCAGCTTGGCCATTTTACAAACCCTCCACCGTCACGCCCATCGAGCGTGCAGAGCCAGCCAGCGTGCGCACTGCGGCGTCGACGTTGGCAGCGTTCATGTCCTTCATCTTGGTCTTGGCGATCTCTTCGAGCTGTTCGCGCGTGATCTTGCCGACCTTCGTCTTCAGTGGGTTCGAAGAACCCTTGTCGAGCTTGATGGCCTTCTTGATCAGGGTCGTCGCTGGCGGCGTCTTGATGATGAAGGTGAAGCTCTTGTCTGCAAAAGCCGTGATGACCACGGGCAATGGCAGGCCTGGCTCAACGCCCTGGGTCTGCGCATTGAATGCCTTGCAGAACTCCATGATGTTGAGGCCACGCTGACCCAGTGCCGGGCCGATAGGTGGGGATGGGTTGGCTTTACCAGCTGGAACTTGCAGCTTGATGAAACCGACGATTTTCTTCGCCATGTTTTACTCCTTGCGGGTGATGACGCCATCCGCTGCACCATGCAGCATCGGCTCCCCGGGGTTAAGACTCTCTCCTGACAATCACCGCGCCGAGTCGAAAGCGCGGGATCCGAAATGTGTGGTCCTGCCTGACGGCAGACCTGCGGCCTGGGCCGAAAGGCTTAGGTCTTTTCGACCTGACCGAATTCCAGCTCGACGGGCGTGGAGCGACCGAAGATCATCACAGAGACGCGCACGCGGCTCTTTTCGTAATTGACTTCTTCGACCGAGCCATTGAAGTCCGTGAACGGGCCTTCCTTGACGCGCACGAGCTCGCCCACCATGAATTCGATCTTGTGGCGCGGCTTTTCCGTGCCTTCCTGCATCTGGCTGACGATCTTTTGCACTTCGTCTTCAGAGATGGGGGCAGGACGGTTCTTTGCACCACCCACGAAGCCGGTCACCTTGCTGGTGTGCTTCACCAAGTGCCAGGTGTCGTCGTCCATGATCATTTCGACGAACACATAGCCGGGGAACAAGCGACGCTCGGTCGTCTTGCGCTGGCCGTTCTTCATCTCCACCACCTCTTCGGTGGGCACCAGGATGCGACCGAACTTGGTCTCCATGCCCGAACGGGCGATGCGCTCCTGGATGTTGCGCTCCACCGCCTTTTCCATGCCCGAGTAGGCATGAACGATGTACCAACGCAGGTCAGGGTTGGCGGAAGCAGAAGCGCCAGAAGGAGCCTCAGCTCCAGTGATTTCCGTAGCGCTCGTCATGACTTTCTCCATCCCAAAATCAAGTCGTACAAGACCCACTCCAGCGTCTTGTCGGTGAACCACAGGAAAAGCGCCATGATCACCACGAAGGCGAACACATACGCGGTCATCTGCAAGGTTTCCTTGCGGGTCGGCCAGACGACCTTCTTGACTTCACGCCAGGCTTCCTGGGCGAAGGCGACGAACTGGCGGCCTGGCTCCGAGATCAGGAAGACGGCAACTGCCGCGATCAGGCCGACGATCAATGCGGCCCACTGGACGATTGCACCTTGCTTGCTCAGCAAATAGAAACCAGCCACCGACGCAATGACCAAAGCCACCACTGCCGCGAGCTTGGCTTTGTCTGCGCCTGTATTGACGGTCTCAACCTGTGAAGTGGCCATGTTTGAGTAATTCCTGCTACGAGTCCCGGCGTCGCTTAAGACACCGAAGCCCGCCAGGGTCTGGCGGGCTTGTTGAGGGCCACTTTCAAGTGGCAGGGGCAGTAGGAATCGAACCTACAACCTTTGGTTTTGGAGACCAACGCTCTGCCAATTGAGCTATACCCCTGTATCTGCCTTGCTTGAATTAAGCAATGATCTTGGCCACGACGCCAGCGCCCACGGTGCGGCCGCCTTCGCGGATAGCGAAGCGCAGACCTTCTTCCATGGCGATGGGG